>JAGZXV010000258.1 GCA_018378255.1 Clostridiaceae bacterium
ACTCTCCAGGCATATCAGATATGGCCTGTTTTTTTAGAATTTTCAGGGTTTTACATACTGTTCAATCTTTAATTATCAAGGTTCATTCTGTGTTGTTGTTTTCAACAGCAACTCGATCATTATATCATCTCGTTTTATGTTTGTCAACAACTTTTTAAAACTTTTTTTCTTTTCATTTCCCACCGTTTTGGTTTCCCGCGGTGGAGTTTTAATATAACATTTTATAGCATAATTTGTCAAGGGATTTGTGTGATTTTTTTAAACAATTTTTTCTTTTTATTTTGGCATACTAAATATGGCTTATTTACAGGATTTTTTCTATATTTAGTGGTACAAAAAACCGGGAACAGCCTGACTGCAGTTCCCGGTTATCATATATTTGTATCAATTGACGGAACTATTAAAACACTAAAGCGTGTTTAAAAATTATTTTCCATCCGTTTTAAATCGCACTTTATGCCGGATTAAGCTCCGGTAAATGAGGTGCAATGGATATCAGAGCATACCATGCAATACACCAGTCACTATTCTGACTAATATATTATGGGTGTAAAGAAATGCCAGCCAAGGGCTGCTTTCAATCTGCCGGATGACCGCCATGCCCCATCCGCTTCCTGAACAAGCAGTAACCAGCAGACAAAAAATCCAGAAAAAGACAAGACCTTCCGCAGCGCCGAGCAGGGCCCCTGCTATTTGGTTTATGCCAGACAGTATAGGAAGCTTTGCCATTAGATCCAGCCATCTCATAACAATGTGGATGAGGGCATACACCACAACAAACAAAAAAATGAACCCTATGATATTGATTATTACATTAGACAGATAGGCGCCAATATAATCAGTAAATACATCCACCTGAAGCAGATCATAAACTTCATTATTATTATTTTCAATCAGCATCTCTTTTAACTGTTCCGGTAAATTCAGGTTTTCTATAGCTGTCCGCTGCGCAGACGGCAGTTCCGCTTCTTCTTCCGGGTCGTTAATATCTATAGCATTCTCAAGCGCTTCCTTGACCATCGAACTGATCGGCGTGCGTTCTCTCAAAAATGCCGAAACCTGGGGCATTGCCAGATTTACAATAACTAAGGTGGCAACCAGGGCCACCATGGATACTGCAAGACGTATAAAACCTCTGTAATGGCCATATAGGACCATTGCCAGCAAATAGATTCCAACTACAATTGTTAACCAGTTTTCCATAAACTCCTCTTTTGCCTTAAACTGATAACACCAGCTTATTTATGGCGTTGGCAACTCCGTCCTGATCATTTGACGTCGTTATATAATCTGCACATTTTTTCAAGTATTCATCCCCATTATCCATAGCAATACCGATTCCGGCCTTTATAATCATGCTCAGGTCATTGCTGCCGTCTCCAAAGGCCATGGTCTGTTCCGCCGGGATTCCCAGATATGAGGCAAGGGTTAAAATACCATTGCCTTTTGTGGCGTTTGCCGCATTGATCTCCAGATTATTATATAAAGAAGAGCTGACAGCCAGTTCCGGGTTTTGTTCCAAAACTTTTTTCACTCTGGCACGCTCTTTTAAATCTCCGAAAAACATATTGATCTTTTCTATGGGCCTGTTCCATTGTTTTACATACTCAATGCTGTCCGGCACTGCGCTGCGGGTCTTCAGGACCAGATCGTGAATTCCCGGCTCCAGTCCGTAATCCTCCAAATGTTCCAAAAAACGGGCCTCCATAGCGCCTTTTCCATTTACATAAGGATCATAGGCCGATTTCGTGGTTCTGGCAAATTCCAAAACCTCCAAAGCTAAGTTTACAGGCATCAAAGCCGCGCTGATCTCTATGCCTTCCTGCATATCAACCACGCGGCCGCCATTGGCCGTAATGGCATAACGAATCCCCGGTATGTCCCTGACAAACTCCGGTATTCCTCCCGCCAGACGGCCGGTGGCCGGAACAATGTGGATTCCTCTGTCAAGACAGGTCTTCAATGCCTCCTCATTGGCAGAAGACAGCCGTTTTTGGGAATCCAATAATGTTCCGTCCAAATCCAATGCTATTAATTTAATATTCATATACACATCCTGTTAATCTATAAAATGTTGTTCCTTCAATATAAGCATTCCGTCTTTGTCGTATTTTGGTGAAAATACGCCTTTAATTAATTTTCCGATTGACGGTTTTTCAGCCTTATCGGCCGCCTCTTCTATCAGCTCCTCCGCATTGGCGCGGGTCAGAGGGATTCCGTCCTCTTCCATAATTTCTATGCGTTCATAGAGTGCCAGCATGCTCTTTCCGCTGATACTGCAGTCGATTTCACCGGCATACTTGCAGGCATACTGGGCAAACTCGTCCAGATCCATCTCTTCATCCGCATCGGGCTGTTTTATATCTTCCCGCCTGGGCTGTACTGCCTTTTCCTGCCGTACTTCCGGTCTGGGCTGCGCCACCTTTTTGGCACGTTTTTCTTCCGGCATAGCTGCCTTTTTTACGGGTACAGGAATTTCTTCTTCTACTTCTTCCCCGGCTTCACCCTGTATCTCTTCCCGGGCAATGTCTTCCTGAAGCGCAATCTGCTTTAAAACGGCTTCTGAAACATCTTCAATCGGGTCTTCATCCTTTACGCCAATGCATTCGAACTTAGCTGCCAACTGAGGATTCTGGCCATGAAGCTCTTCCATCTGACGGGGATTATCGATCAGAACGACAATGGTTCCGGTTTCATCCCGGTCCATAAACTGATTTAATTCAGCCAATGCTTCCGGCGTCAGATCCCCTGCTTCCTCAATTACCAGGTCCTTACCGGAGATTTTATCTTCAGAGGCAAAAATACCTCGCTTGCTCAGCTTGCTTCCGCTGATTTTCAGCACCTGATGTTTGATTCCATTTTCCTCATGGATCTGTTTAAGAGCTTCAACCGCCATCTCAAGACCTTTTTCAGGTGTGCGGGCCTCAATCATCAGATGATTGACAGGGAGGAACTCAGGCTCTTCCTCACGGTCCACCATTATCTCTTCCAACGGTTCTTCCTCTTCTTCAGGATCTTCCTGAACCGCTTTGGCATATTCCTCCTCAGGTTCCTGATATGGCTCAGCATAAGCTTCCTCTTCATAATCTTCATCCGGTTCAGCTATATGTTCAGGCATCTCTTCTTCTGAAAATTCAACGGTTTCCGGAAGTTGTTCCGGAAGGTCGGAACCTTTTTCCGGAGCAATATCCCTGATCGCCTTTAAAACCTTAGTAACAGACGAGGATTCGTCCGGTTCTGTCTCACCGTCATCCTCAACGGAAATCCTGGACATCTCCTCTGCCAGACGTTCCTCTACTTCTGCTTCATGGAGATTGGCGGTAAGTTCTTCATCCACATTCCGGTGCAGATGCATGGGGGATGGGATCTCGTCTTCGTTGTCCTCGTCTTCTTCATAATCTTCTTCATCATCCAGCAGACGCGGAGCGCTGTACTGCTGTTCTACCGCTTTCAGCTTTTCTTCGTATTTATCCCGGTTCTCAACCAGGTCCATCTGATAACCATTGAGCGGCGCATACTGCATCTTTAAGTCCATGGCTTTGTCCACGTATTTGCCAAGACCGAACATCAGCATGATCTTATCGCAGGTTCTGATGCATTCGTCAATCTTACCTGCTTCTTGGTAGAGCTCTGCCAGTTCATAGATCCATTTTTCCTCTAATTCGGTGTTGGTGTAGCGTTCCAGAGAGTGGATCAGCTGTTCTGCGGGAGCGCCCTTTTCCTTTAGAATCATATAGCGGAGCAGATTCTGTCTCGGATCGTCCGGAGCCAGGTCACAGAATTCCCTGTAATAGTCCTCTGCTTCAGATACATTCTTCTCTTTTAACGCCAGTTCCGTCAGTTTATATAATAAACGTTTTCCGATGGGCGCCCGTTCAAAAGCCAGAAGCAGAATGTCTTTGGCATCCTGGTACTCCTCATTTTTTTCGTAAACCTGGGCAACCAGCGAAAGCAGATTGGTATTTCTGACCCGCCTCCAGTCGATTGTATCCGCAATTTTCATAGCTGTCTCGTAATCGCTTTTATTAACCAGCTTTTTGATCTGTTCAACCTTTATGTTAAACTCATACTTATCCATCTTGCGTATCTCCTAAATATATCCAGTTAACAAGTTACAATTCTGTTCTTCCTTCCAAAGCACGAAGCAGCGTAACTTCGTCTATGTATTCCAAATCCCCGCCTACCGGCACTCCGCTGGCAATACGGGTCACTTTTATTCCTGTGGGTTTGATCAGTTTGCTGATGTACATCGCTGTTGTCTCGCCTTCCAGGCTGGAATTGGTTGCAATAATAACTTCTTCCACATCCCCCTGAAGCCTCTGCATCAGCTCCTTCAGCTTGATATCATTAGGCCCGATTCCGAGCATAGGTGAAATGGCTCCGTGCAGCACATGGTATACGCCTTCATACCTTCCGGTTTTTTCATATGCGGCCAAATCCCTGGTATTCTCCACCACCATAATCTCTTTATGGTTCCGTCTGTCACTGCTGCAGATCGGACAGATCTCTTTATCCGTCAACGTGAAACACTCTTTACAATACCGGATATTATTCTTGGCCTCCGTGATGGCCGAAGCCAGATGCTGCACCTGTTCGGACGGCATGTTGATGATATGAAATGCCATCCTCTGGGCAGATTTCGTCCCCACTCCGGGCAGCTTTGACAATTCTTCTATTAACTTCGTAATCTGACTGCTGTAATAATCCATAATTAGAACGGAAAGCCTCCGCCCAGGCCGCCTAAACCGCCTGTCAGTTTGGACATAGCCGCACCGGATGCTTCTTCCATCTGACGGAGCGCTTCATTGGTCGCTGCTACGATCAGGTCTTCCAGCATTTCGATATCATCCGGGTCAACTACTTCTTCAGATAATTTTACTGAAACCACCTCTTTTTTGCCGGATACGGTCACAGTTACGGCGCCGCCGCCTGCAGTTGCCGTAAATTCTTTGCTTTCCAGCTCTTTTGCATTCTCTTCCATCTGTTTTTGCATTTTCTGAGCCTGCTTCATCAAGTTATTCATATTGCCAGGCATCATACCGCCTGAAAATCCTCCACGTTTTGCCATGGTTTCATTCCTCCTAATCTTCTATTGAAATTTCCATATGGATACTGTTTTTCAAATCCTCATCGCTCACATAAATAGTATCGAGACGTTCTGTTCCGCCCTTCAGCCTCGCTTTAAAATAGAGAGATTTCCCATAAGTCTTTTCGATATAGGATTCAATCTCTCCCAGCACGGTCGGCCTGCTGCCGATCATATATCCGTCACTGCTGCTGAAAACAACGCATAGACAACTGTCTCCCGCGGGTTCTACAACCGTGTCCCTGAATCCGGCCCGGATCACTCCGCCCAGTTCTCTTACGATCTTCCCCCATTCATTGCGGATCAGGTTCAAATCTTCCAACTGGGCCTTGGGTATCGGAACCTGGGCCGGCGGTTCCACGCTGTCTCCCAAAGAAGAGGCCGGCGCATCCGCCGCCGGAGCGGCAACTGCTGCCGCCTGCAGCGCAGCCGGATTCACAGGAACACCTTCTTCCAGCTGTTCTTCAATTCTGTTAAGCCTTTGAATGATGGAATCCAGGTTCTGCTCCATCTCAGGTTTTGTTAATTTAATAAATGCCAGCTCAATTAAAACTCGTTTCTGGCTTGCATATCTAAGCTGATTGGAAAGTTCTGAAAATACCCGGATGTAGCGCATCAGGGTCTCCCCATCCGTTAATGCCGCATCCTCTGTAAGCAGTTTTATATTCTCCGCCGAGGCATCCACAATTCCTTCCGGATCATCCGTGGTCTGCACCAGCAGAAGATTTCTCATATACCAGATAAAATCCGTCACAAACTGTCCCAGTTCCCGGCCCTGAATTACCATGTCTTCCAGTTTTCTGATACACTCCGTAGTCCGGTTTTCTACAACAGCATGGAAAATCCCGCTGAACACCGTGGTGTCAACCGCTCCCAAAATCTCCAGAACGTGATCATAAGTCAGCACTTCGCCAAAATGAAATGCCACGCATTGATCCAAAAGACTGAGCGCATCACGCATGGCTCCGTCCGCAGATTTGGCAATATAGGTAAGCGCCTTTTCTTCCACTTCGATCTGTTCCGCCTGTGTCAGTTCCTTCAGCCTGTCAGTGATTGTTTCCACCGTAATTCTCTTAAAATCATATCTCTGGCATCTGGACAACACCGTTACCGGTATCTTATGGACTTCTGTGGTCGCCAAAATAAAGATCACATACTCCGGCGGTTCTTCCAATGTCTTCAACAGGGCATTAAACGCTCCTGTAGAAAGCATATGCACCTCGTCTATAATATAAACCCGGTACCGGCCCTCTGTGGGCGGATATTGTACCTGTTCCCGGATTTCCCGGATATTCTCCACGCCGTTATTGGATGCCGCATCGATCTCCACAACATTTAAAGAGGAACCGGTCAGAATATTCCTGCAGGTGGGGCACTCATTACAGGGGCTGCCGTCCAC
>JAGZXV010000259.1 GCA_018378255.1 Clostridiaceae bacterium
GGTGTGATACGCCTCGCCGCCGCTGTGAAAATAGTGATAATGATCCGTCACCATATGGCTGTAGACATGTTTTTGTGTTCTCAGCTCTGCCGGCAGACATTTGTCCCAGGGTTCCACCGGCCCCCAGGGAGTTTCCAGAAAATTTAACCGTCCCGTCATCATTTCCCTGCGGGCCGGCATGCAGGGAAGGGATCCGGCATAATGGCTGTCAAAGACAACTCCCCTCTCTGCAAGCCGGTCGATATTGGGCGTTTTTATCCAATCAGCGCCGTAAGCATTCAGATAATGGCGGTTCAGCGAATCCATAACGATCAATATTGTTTTCATACGTCTATTCCTTTACAGCGCCTACCATGGTGCCCTTTGTAAAATGTTTCTGCAAAAACGGGTACACACATAAAATCGGCACAGTTGCCACAATAATAGTTGCATATCTGATGCTCTGGGCCACAGCCTCCTGATCTCCGATATCGGCGCCAAGCGCCATGGATGAAACATCATTTTGAAGCAGAATCTCCCTCAGTATCACCTGCAGCGGATATAATTCCCTGTTTCTTATAATTGCCGACGCCCAAAACCAGCTGTTCCATATGCTGACTCCGTAATAGAGAACCATGACCGCCAGCATCGCTTTTGACAGAGGAAGCACCACCCGGGTCAATACGGTCAAATGCGTGGCTCCGTCCATTCTGGCCGCCTCCACCAGGCTTTCAGGAATGCTTGAAAAAGAGGTCCTGAGTATAATCAGATTCTGTGTATTAATCATAAATGGAATAATCAGTCCCCACAGCGTATTTGTCAGATGAAGAGATTTTAAGTTCAAATAAAACGGTATAATGCCTCCTGCAAAAAACATGGTAAATACAATGAGCATCATTATCGGTTTTTTAAACAATACCCCTCTTCTGGACAGAAAATATGCGCCCAGAGAGGTCATAATAAGATTGATAAAAACACCGGTTACAAGAATAAACAGTGTATTCCTGTAGCCCTTCAGAATCATAGGATTCTGAAACACCTTCTTGTATGCGCTGATTGAAAAATCCAGCGGTTTTAACAGCAGTCCTGAATGACGTGTCAACTGGCTGCTGTCGCTGAAAGATGCCATAACCACATACCACAGCGGATAAATGCAGACTATTATAACAGCAGTCAGAAACATATAATTAAATACCTGAAATGCGCGTTCGCCCCTGGAATGTTTTACTTTCACGAAAATCCCCCCTTACCACAGACTTGTTTCCGTATAGCGCTTAGACATCCTGTTGGCGAATACGATTAATACCAGGTTGATAATGGAATTGAATAAACCGATGGCGGTGGAATAACTCCAGTCCTGTTCCAAAAGCCCCACTCTGTATACATAAGAAGAGATAATATCCGCCGTCTCATAAGTGGACGGATTGTATAAAAGAATGGTTTTTTCATATCCCATGTTCATAAGCTGCCCGATCTTTAAAATCAGCATTATTATAATTGTGGGGGCAATGCCCGGAAGGGTTACATTGATCATCTGTTTCCATTTCCCCGCTCCGTCAATGGACGCGGCCTCATATAGCTGGCTGTCCACACCGGATAATGCCGACAGATAGATAATGGATCCCCACCCCACCTGCTGCCACATGGAGGACGCGATATAGACCGTCCGGTATAGCTTGGGGTTTTGCAGAATCGGCGTCGCTTCCCCTCCAAAAAATACAATAATATCATTGATTAAACCGGTAGTCATACAAAAGTTTGTCACCATACCGATGACGACGATCAGAGATATAAAATGCGGAAGATAAGTGACCGTCTGGGCAACCCGCTTAAAATGTCTGTTTTTTACTTCATTTAATAACAGCGCCAGTATAATCGGCGCCGGAAACCCGAATGCCAGATTAAATAAACTGAGCAGCACCGTATTTTTCAACAGCCGCGTAAAGTAAATGCTGTCGAAAAAGCGGGTAAAATTATCAAATCCAACCCACGGGCTTTCTGCAAATCCCAGCGCAGGCGAATACTCTTTAAATGCGATCAAAGCGCCGTACATCGGCTTGTAACAGAAAAACGCATAGAATAAAATTACAGGAATTACCAGTATGTACAGCGAACGGTTTCTTCTCCAGTCCTTTTTCAATATCTGGATATAGTGTTTCTTCATAACTTCTCCATTCCCACAGCCATACTATCTGTTCTGATAACGTTTCAGCGCTGCATTCTGGATTTCCAGCGCGCGGTCAATTCCAAGCTTTTTAATATTTTCCACATACTTGTCAAATGTATCCAGGCTCTCCTGTTTCATGATAAATTTGATCGTCATCTCATCCCGGTATGTGGTAATTTCATTCATAATTGTTGCAAATTCTTTGCTTTCATCCTTATTAGGGGTAATCGGAGGAAGCAGGTGGTTTCTGGCATTGGTCTTTGGCCATACCTCATACCTGGCCTCTACCAGTTCCGGCATGTTCATGGACTGCTCAGACGCCCTGGAATCCTGGATATACGATCCGCCGGAAGCCGCTCTTGTATACGCGCCCAATGCCCCCTTAACCGTCCATCCATCCGGGTTATTCAGGATCACATCCGTATACTGCGGATATCCGTCCACCATGTTATATGTAACTCCTTCAATTCCGAAGTTACAGAGCATGTGTCCCTCTTCACCGTAATTGTAATCCATCAGCCTGGCGGCCCGTTCCACATCTTCACAAGAAGTGGTGATGGATACGGAGTTAATTCCTGCATATTCATTTTCAACCTGGCCCAGTTCCGGCGTTTTTCCCTTTTCTGTAACAGGCCACGGAACCGCTATCAGCTGGAAATCAGGATTATCCTTCCGCCCTGCGTTCATCCACAATCCCATATTCCCTTCCGTCAGGCCGATTGCAGCTCCGGAATCTCCTGAAGTCATTTTTGCAGACACCTGATCCAGCTTTAAACTTGCCAGGTCCACGTCAATCAAACCTTCTTCGTACCATTTGGAAAATGTCTCCAAATACTGTTTATATCCCGGCTCAATGCTTCCATAATGAACAGTTCCATCATCGCCCAGATAAAATTCAGGGGAAATGTCATACGCCAGCAGTATTGGATTCACATTTCTCATCCTGGCCTGTGTATATTGGAACGTAAATGGCGCTTTTGCACCTTTTTCTGTCTTAAATGCGGTTAAAACGCTGTGCCAGTCATCCAATGTTTCCGGTACTTCCAGGTTCAATTCTTTCAGCCAGTCTCCCCGCATCATCGGTCCAATCAGGACACAGTCATCTTTGCTTCTGACCTTTGGAAACGCATAGTACTCCCCATCATCCGTTTTTATCATCTGATCAATTTCAGGATTCTCTTCCAAATACTTTTTAAGATTCGGGCAGTATTGGTCGATCACATCATTTAAAGGAATGATCACCCCATCCGACAGCGCCTTCTGAGGCCCTCCCGGGTAAGAAACCAGCCAGTTATATTCCAGCAGATCAGGCAGGTCCCCATCAGCCAGAATCAATCCTAACTGCTCTTTTTCCTGTCCCAGCGGCGGGTGGATATACTCCACTTCAACTCCGGTCCGCTCTGTCAGTTCCCTGGCAAAAGGCGTTTCTCCAAAAGAAGAGAAATTCGTTGAAACATTGGCGTTTAATGCCTGCCACCAGGTCAGAGTCTCTCCTTCACTCATCGGATACGAAAACTCTTTTTTCTCTCCTTCCGCCTCACCCGGCGCCCCTGATTCTGCTGTCCCTGATTCCGCTCCCCCGGCTGATGTTCCACTGTTTTCTGCTCCACCGGTCTTTACTTCACCGCTTTTTGTTGTTCCAGCTGCCGCTCCAGCTTCTGTTTTCACATCTTTGGCCGCCTTCTGTCCCCCGCAGCCTGACAGCCCTGTCATCACACATGAAACTGCCAAACATAGTGCCAATACATTTTTCTTCATCATTTCCTCCAATCACACTTTGATAAATTTACAGCTTGTCTGTAGCTTCATCATATCGGACCAACGGCGGATTTTATATAAGAAAAAACTCAAATTCATCGGACATTTTACAAATTTTGCTTTATCTGCCCCGGTGTAACCCCTCTTTTTTTCTTAAATACCCGGATTAAATAGGTGCTGTCGCGAAATCCTGCCTTTTCTGCCACCTCTGCCACGCTCATCCCCTGAGCCAGAAGCCGCTCCGCTTCATCAAGTCTCACTTGGTTTAAGTATTCCAGAAGGCTGTCACCGGTCTGTTTTTTATAAATAGAGGACAGATAAGAGGGCGTCATATGAAAATGCTGGCCTGTAAGGGAAACATTCAGATCGGCATCCCGGAAATTCTCCTGAATATATTGCTGCACCTTTTTGCTCAGGCCTTTATCCTGGCTGCTGTCCTTCTGTGCTTCATGGATTTTAGCACAGATTCCGTCAATCAATTGTCGGAACAATTGCTCTGTGCGGTCTACCGGCATGCAGACGGATAACTTTTCCGTAATGTCATATTCCTCAATCACATTATGATAACCTGCGGCATCTGCCGCTTTCAGAATCGTTCCCAGAATGTCAAAGATCAGACACCGGTAAACGCCCAGCGCCAGCTTTCCCGATCCATGCTGCCGCAGAACCTGTCCTAACAATTCTTCCGCGATTTTCTGGTTTCCAGCTTTTACAGCATTAAAAAGTTTCTGGTCCAGTTCTGCGTTATACCAGTATTTCCGTTCCAGGTCTTTCACATCGTCATAAAAAATGAGATTTTCGTCCAAAAGGGAAACATAACTTTCTATCTCGCAGGTATCCGCATAGGATTTGCTGATTTCCGACCTGCTATCGCAGCATCCGCCCGCCAGAGCAATGATTTCATAAGAAAATTTATCTTCGATCAGCTCCTGAAGCTGCTGGATCAATTGGCGTATACGGTTCATGTTATCCTGGACCGGTTCTGGAAAGTTCACAATGGCCAGCATCCTGTCCCCGATCAGCACCATATAAACCACATAAAACTCTTCCGCCATTTCTGTGAAAATATTCTTGAGTATGAACTGGAAAAGCACCTGTTCCTGTTCCTGCAGCTTTTCACCTCCATTTGTTTTTGCCATGAATTGAATGGCAATAAAATGGTCATAGGTAAATATAATCTGGTTCTTTTCAAGGTTTTCTTCCAAATCGTCGGTATATGTATTTTCCAGCAGCTTTAAAAGATAATAATTCTTCAGCTCTTTCCTGTTGTCTTTCAGCATTTTTATCCTGTCCACCCGCTCTTTAAAAAACTGTTCTGTCTGCTGCTGCAGCCACTGGTATTCATCCGCTCCCTGCTCGATGGGGTCTACCCCGTTCTGTTTCTTATACTGCGCCATCAATTCAGCAAGGATTCTGACCGGATGGTAGTTTTTCGATGCCAGCACCCCTGCAACACCAAATCCCACAAATACGCAGGCAAACAGCGCGATCATATAATAACGCTGCATCAGCCTGGCATTTTTTTCAATCTGGGCCTGGGGCATCAGCATGTAATAGCTCCAATCCATCACCTGAGACTTTTTCATCATCACAGAAAATGGTACCCCTGACAGTTTGGCCTTATAATAACTATTATCTTTATTTTCTGCATGAACCAACTGCCCCGCCACATCCGCTTCGCCCATTTTACAGACGATCTGCTGATTTTCGTCCTGTATGAAGACGGTTGACGCTTTTTCCCAGCGGATGGAGTCCAAAACCCGTTCCATTTCGCTCATTTCCACTACTGCAGCCACGCTGTAGCCAGGATCACCGGTAAATCCGGAAGGGTCACTCATCACACAGAACAGCAGGTCCTCATTCTTCGCTCCGGGAAAGGTTAAAACCTCTTTGTACCGGTAAGGTTTCAAATATTCCTCCAGCTGTTGGTGAGAATAACTGCTGTCAAGAAAAAGCCTTTTATACATCTCCAAATCCATGGTGCCCTGCGTGCTGACAATTTTCCCCTCATCACCGAAATATACGAATATATCCTTGATCTTCTCTTCGGTTACAAGAATTTTTTCTAATTCTACCCCTAAAAGATAGTATTGGTACTGCATATCTGTGCCGGAATTCAGCTTTGAGTTGAGAACGTGGTTTAAGTTGGCATTTCTCGTAACCATGCTGGTGAGCTGCCAGATATGGTTCATGCGGTTATCCACTTCCTGCTGAATGCCAAACAGCATCTTCTCCCCCATGGCCTCCGACTGCTCATTGGCCAGTCGCCGGTTATACAGATGCAGCATCCCGCCGGTTATCAGCGGAATGGCCATGATCATCAAATATGATAAAAATATCATGCAGTATTTTTTATTTCCCCTCTTTTTCCCCATTAAATTTTCTCCTTGTTCATGTTTTCAGGCTGCGCATATTATTAAAGCTATATTATCACGTTTAAAGGGAAAATTGGGATTTGGTTGAGAAAGATACGCAGAAAAGCGGGGAGGGCGGATGGCGGAGAACCAGGGTGGGAACCTGAACGGAGGAACCAAACGATACAGGGATCTGATTC
>JAGZXV010000260.1 GCA_018378255.1 Clostridiaceae bacterium
CGGTTCCAGCGATTTGTTCCGGCCGTCGGCAGCTCTTGGGCTGAAAGGAAGGGAAATGGAGGGGAAATCGCTGACCTCAAAGTCAGCGATTTAGGGAGCATTCATTGAGAATTTCTTCAGGAATTCTCAATGAATGCTCCCGGTACCCTACATTTCCCTTCCTTTCAGACCTAGAACTGCCCCGGCTGGAACCATGAGCTGGAACCGTGAACCGTGCTCCGGCCTTCCGCAAACCAGGAGCCGCGTCCGGCGAGAAATCAAACCCCACCCGCCCGGTCCGATGCCCCGCTCCCGATCCCTGGATTCACAGCGTTACCCCCGCCAATAAGTTAAATAAAGATTTCCCAAAATTTATTTTTTGAAGGAAGACCTCTTCCTTAAAGTGGGATCCAAAATTTTCTTACGTATACGGAGACTGCTTGGCGTGATCTCCAGGAGTTCGTCTGTATCGATAAATTCCAGACACTGCTCCAGGCTCATTTCCTTAGGACTGGTCAGCTTCAATGCTTCATCGGCGCTGGAAGAACGTGTATTGGTTAATTTCTTCGTTTTGCAGACATTTACCTCTATGTCCTCTGCTTTTGGATTCTGGCCGACGATCATGCCGGAATATACTTTCTGTCCCGGTCCGATGAAGAGTATGCCTCTTTCCTGGGCGTTAAACAAACCATAGGTGATGGATTCACCGCTTTCATAAGCGATTAAGGATCCGGTCTTTCTGTAGTTCAGATCGCCCTTATATGGTCCATAACCGTCGAAAATCGTGTTCATGATGCCGTTTCCTTTGGTATCGGTCATAAATTCTCCGCGGTATCCGATCAGGCCTCTTGCCGGGATGGAGAATTCCAGCCTTGTATAGCCGCCGTTGGCCGGGCTCATGCCCTGAAGTTCGCCTTTACGGCTGGTCAGTTTCTGGATGACAGAACCGGTAAATTCTTCCGGCACATCGATATAAGCCAGTTCCATTGGCTCTAATTTCTGGTTTCTTTCGTTATAATGATAGAGAACCTCTGCCTTGCTCACTGCAAATTCAAAGCCTTCTCTTCTCATATTCTCAATTAATACGGACAGATGCAGTTCCCCGCGTCCGGAAACTTTAAAGCAGTCGGGAGATTCTGTCTCTTCCACTCTAAGGCTGACATCCGTATTCAGTTCGCGGAATAAACGCTCTCTGATATGCCTGGATGTGATATACTTGCCTTCCTGACCAGCTAACGGGCTGTCATTTACCATAAAATTCATGGCGATTGTGGGCTCGGAAATCTTCTGGAATGGAATCGCTTCCGGGTTTTCCACAGAACAAAGGGTATCACCGATATGAATATCCGTAATTCCTGAGATCGCTACAATCGCGCCGATTGTAGCTTCCTTCACTTCCACCTTGTTCAATCCGTCAAATTCATAGAGTTTGCCGATCTTCACCTTGCGGAATTTATCAGGCTCATGATGGTTTACCATCGCGCATTCCTGGTTTACTTTGATCGTTCCATTATCCACTTTTCCTACGCCGATACGTCCAACGTATTCATTGTAATCAATGGTGCTGATGAGAACCTGGGTCGGCGCTTCAGGATCGCCTTCAGGGGCGGGGATATAATCGACAATTGTCTCAAACAGCGGGCTCATATCCACATTGGCATCATCCAGCTCTTTTTTTGCATAACCGGATTTTGCGGAAGCAAATAGAAACGGACAGTCTAACTGTTCATCCGACGCATCCAGATCCATAAACAGTTCCAATATCTCATCAATCACTTCTGTCGGCCTCGCTTCAGGACGGTCAATCTTATTGATACAGACAATTACCGGCAAATCCAGTTCCAGAGCTTTTCTAAGAACGAATTTTGTCTGCGGCATAGCGCCTTCATAAGCGTCTACCACAAGAATTACACCATTTACCATCTTAAGGACACGTTCCACTTCTCCGCCGAAATCCGCATGTCCTGGAGTATCAATAATATTGATCTTCGTATTTTTATAAAATACGGCCGTATTCTTAGATAAAATAGTAATACCGCGTTCTCTTTCAATATCGTTTGAGTCCATAACACGTTCAGCAACTTCCTGGTTTTCACGGAAAACTCCGCTCTGCTTCAGCAATTCATCAACCAGAGTTGTCTTGCCATGGTCTACATGGGCGATAATTGCAACGTTTCTTACATCTTCTCTCTTCATCTTCATATAAAATCTTCTCTTCTTTCTCAAAAATGTTCATACAATTCCATTTTAACAATTAGTCAGTATAACATCATATAGGAAGTAATGCAACATTTAAATTTTAAAAATGCCCTTTTTCGCCAGGTTTCGGCTATTATCTCACATCATCTGCGTCTTTTTCCGCGTCTTTTTTTCTGTACCGAATCATTTACATCTTTTATAAAGAGGATTCTCCAGCATGGAAGTCCGGAAAGATCCCGGCATTTTCATATTAATATTCCCAAACTGCCGCAGCTTTAACACCTTCTTTTATTGTTTAAAGATAATTATTTCCTTATCTACCAGCCCATAATATAAAGGATCCGATTCCCCGATTCCTGCTTTTCCGTTAGTAGCTTCCGTAACCGCAGTTTTAAATTCTTCCACCCGGCCTTCCGGAACCAGATATTCGGCAGTTACATTTTCCGTATATACAGTATCCATAACAGCCAGTCCCCGCTGGGCCGCCAGATACTGTAACTTGCCGATTCCATTATAATCCGTTTTGATCTCCACTTTTCTGGCCAGCTTTTTTTCTACGATACAGCTTTCCTTCAGCCCTTCCTGAACCGATTTGGAATAAGCCCGGACAAGGCCTCCTGTTCCCAAAAGGGTTCCGCCGAAATAGCGTGTCACCACGACACATATATTATGGACATCTTCGCCTAAAAGGACATCCAGCATGGGCCTGCCCGCGGTCTGGGACGGCTCCCCGTCGTCACTGCAGCGCTGGATCTGATGCCTGTCTCCTATCACATATGCAGAACAGTTATGGCTGGCATCCCAGTATTTTTTCTTCATTTCTTCTATAAATAATACTGCCTCTTCCTCCGTCTCCACAGGTCTTGTGGTGGCGATGAAACGGGATTTTTTTTCAACCAGCTCCCCTTGGCCGCCTTTGTATAAAATTTTATAGCTTTGGTTCATGATTCATTCTCCTAAAATTCATAAATATACCATTTTCAACTCATACTAATATATCATAGATACCCCAGTCTAACCAGCACTTTACAAAACTTTTAATTCGCAGAGGCCTGGTTGAATTGTTTGGACATATTTGTTATAATGATCCGGTATAGAGGAGGACTCCTATGAATTACGGAAAATTACAAACCGAACGTAAGATACGTTCAGCCAATTCCAAAACTAAGAAATATGCATCCAAATTATTTCTCGGTTTTTTCAAAGCCTGTTTAGTCATGTGCATCTTTGCTGTTGTCGTGGCAGGCAGCGTTGGATTTGGTATGATGAAAGGAATTATTGACAATTCTCCTGACGTAGACGTAGAAAGCATCGTCCCTATCGGCTATGCGACGACTGTTTATGACAGCAAGGGAAATGTCACGGATACCCTCGTAACTGCAGGCTCCAACCGCCAGGAGGCCACCTATGAAGAACTGCCTCCGGATCTCATCAATGCATTTGTAGCAATCGAAGACGCCCGGTTCTGGGATCATAACGGAATTGATATCCGTTCCATTATGCGCGCCGCCACCGGAGTTCTGATAGGCGAAAACAGAGGCGGCGGTAGTACCCTGACGCAGCAGCTGATCAAAAATAATGTATTTGGCGGTGGTAATGAAACGAGCTTTGGCGCCAAGCTGGAGCGTAAATTCCAGGAACAGTATCTGGCTCTCCAGCTGGAAAAAACCATGGATAAAAAACTGATCATTACCAATTATTTGAATACGATCAACCTTGGCAACAACACGCTGGGCGTTAAGGTGGCCGCAAGGCGTTATTTTGACAAAGATGTTTCCGATCTCACGCTTTCGGAAGCTACGGTCATTGCGGGAATTACGAAAAACCCGGCACATATGAATCCCATCACCGGCAGGGAACGGAATGAAGAACGGCGGAAAATCATTCTTCAATATATGTTTGAGCAGGGCTATATTACAAAGGAACAGCAGGAAGAAGCTCTGGCTGACGACGTATATTCCAGAATCCAGAATGTAGATTTGATTACAAAAGAAACAACAACTCCTTACAGTTATTTTACCGATGAGCTGACCGCCCAGGTAAAAGAGACATTGAAAGAAAAATTAGGTTATACGGAAACCCAGGCCCATAATCTTCTTTACAGCGGAGGTCTTGAGATCTATACTACCCAGGATCCTGATATCCAGGCCATTGTGGATGAAGAAATCAACAATCCGGAAAACTATACGGCAGCCAGATATTCCATCGAATACAGGCTTTCTGTCACTCACGCGGACGGCACCACCCAGCATTATTCTGAAGAAGGGCTGAAAACCTGGAAGAAAACCGTAGTAGGTGCAACTTCCTATGACGGACTTTATGACAGCGAAGAAGAAATTCAGACAGAGGTTGAAAACTATAAGGCATATGTCCTGAAAACCGGTGACACCATAATTGGTGAGAAACTGACCAAGACCCTTCAGCCTCAGGCTTCATTTGTCATCATGGATCAGGCAACCGGACAGGTAAAGGCAATCTGCGGCGGCCGGGGCGAAAAAACAGCCAGCCTCACCTTAAACAGGGCCAGCAATACAAAGCGTCAGCCAGGTTCCACGTTTAAAGTCATTACATCTTTCGCGCCTGCTTTGGACGCATGCGGGGCCACATTAGGAACAGTATATTATGATTCAGTTTATACGGTGGGCAAGAAAACTTTCTCCAACTGGTACAGCCAGGGGTATTTGGGCTACTCCAGCATCCGGGACGGTATCGTTTATTCCATGAATATCGTGGCGGTACGCTGTATGATGGAGACGGTTACTCCCCAGCTCGGTGTTGAATATGCCAAAAACCTCGGCATCACCACTTTGACATCCAATGATTTAAATGCGGCTACTGCATTAGGCGGAATCACTGACGGTGTCACCAATCTGGAACTGACAGCCGCTTATGCCGCTATCGCCAACCATGGCGTTTATACGAAACCAATTTTCTTTACAAAAATTTTAGACCATAACGGCAAAGTATTAATCAATAATGAACCGGAAACCCATCAGGCGCTGAAAGATTCCACTGCATTCCTGCTCACAGATGCTATGGCGGATTCCATGGTGAGCAACCGTAAGTTCGCCCGCTCAGGAACCAACGTTTCATCGACCAGTACCCGGGCCAACATCCAGGGTATGTCTAATGCAGGAAAAAGCGGTACAACCACCAGCAATAACGATATCTGGTTTGTCGGATATACTCCCTATTATACGGCGGGTATTTGGGCCGGCTGTGATAATAATCAAAAGCTCAATTCCAAAAACGGAGGCACCTCTTTCCATAAGGATATCTGGCGCAAGATTATGACCCGTGTTCATGAAGGAATGACAGATCCGGGCTTTACCGTTCCTGACAGCATAGAAACTGCTGAAATATGCCGTAAATCCGGCAAATTGGCCGTATCTGGTGTATGTAATGCAGACCCGAGAGGCAATGCCGTATATACCGAATATTTTGCCAAAGGTACCGTACCTACCGAAGTATGCAATAATCACATCCGTGCTACAGTTTGTGCGGAATCAGGAAGACTTCCAACCGAGTTCTGTCCGGAACGCACTTCTGCAACTTTTATGTCGGTGCCGCCGGATTCAGGCCAGACAGATGATTCCGTATTTGCAATGCCGGGTTACTGTGATATCCATACAGGATCCGCCGTCATTGTAGATCCAAACCAACCGACCGAACCGGAAACTTCCGGCGGGGACATTTCCCAAATCGGGCCGGGATATGTATCACCTTCTACGGTAACTCCAGTTACGCCGGAAGGCGGACCGGGGGAGTAAAGTGAAGGGAAGCTTTTTAAATGGTTTGGCAGAAGTAACGCCGTGAATAAGGGGAAGCTGGTGCGGATGGCCTTGGAGCAAAAGAATGCGAGGTCATATGGAGCCCATTCGAGGTGAACTTTTTATGAACTACACCTCGAATGGGCACCTCAGAAAGGTTCTTTCTTATAGCAGGGTATCAACACATCATAGCTATAAAAAGACATCCGGGAAATCCTTATATTTTTAAGGTTTTCCGGATGTCTTTTTATAACTTGATCATTTTATATACCCTTCTATGAGAAAGAACCTTACTGAGATGCCCACTCGTCCCGTTTTACTGCGCCCCACCGGTTCTCACGGCTCAAGGTCTGTTTCCTGCGCAGCGTTCACTATACCCTTATCATTTCATCTTAGGCTTAAAGATAATCGATCCCAAATACCCAAAAATCAAAGCTCCCGCAATTCCTGCGGAGCTGGAAGTAAATCCTCCC
>JAGZXV010000261.1 GCA_018378255.1 Clostridiaceae bacterium
TCCATTTTTTCACCCCCATCATTTGGCAATCTAGACTTTAAAAAGAAATTAGTGTCCAGCCCGAGCACACCACAGATTACAGAGTATTCATAGAATGTAAATCTTCTTTTTCCATTTAATGCTAGGTTTAGTTTTACTGAATCAATTCTTGTTTCTCTACTTATGTGTGCTTGTGAAATACCATTTTCATCCAAATACTTTTTAATCTTCAATCCTACTTCCACTTACTATCACCTCCAGATTTCGATTTAATCGAAGTAATTATATATTAAATCGTTTATTTCGAATTGTCAATATATCTTTTCGATATTTTCGAAATTTATTCATTTACAAAATCGAAATTTCATGCTATTATTTCAATATAAGGAGGCACAAAATAATGGACTTAACTTTTGGCGAAAAAATCAAAGAAGCTCGCAAACTCAAGGGATTGACACAAAAACAGTTAGCTATAAAAATAGGAGCCAAACATAATTCTATAAGTGACTGGGAAAACAATAAGAATAAACCCGACCCTGATACAATAGAACTTTTGTGTGGTGTTTTGGATATTACGCCAAACTACCTCTTAGCAACAGAATCAGGAGAGTTTTCTCCTGCTGAAAAACTATTCATAAAAAAATACCGTAACCTCGACCCATTTGGGCAGGAAACAGTAAATATAACATTGGACAGAGAAACTCAACGTATAGCTGCCTTACAAAATGCCCTATCCAATATGAAAAGGCAGCTTAATAGTAGTAGCATTTCGTACCAGAATAAGGCAGACAAATTATACTTATATACCTACCTTCGAAAGATCGCCTGTGCTGGAACTGGCTTCTACTTTGATGATATTCCAACTACTACAATAGAAGCTCCCTATATGCAAGGAGCAGACTTTATCATCGGTGTTAATGGTGACAGTATGGAGCCCACTTACCATGACGGCGATAAACTGTATGTTCAGAAAATAAGAGAATTGAGCATAGGTGATGAGGGTATTTTTATGGTATGGGGTGAATGTTTTGTTAAAGAACTCGGAGAACGCGGTTTGATTTCCAGAAATCCAGTTTATGATGACATTCCCGGAACAGAAGATGTCCGTCTTATTGGACGGGTGCTTGGAAAAGTAGAAAATATATAATTATTATATTAAGAAACCCGGCCAATGTTATCTATTAAAAGAGTTACTTAAATGCATAACTCAATAAGATAGATTCCAGTTTTAATAATGCATAAGAAAAAGGGGGAAATCTTTATGGCAATAACAGATATTTTTAAGACTAAGCAATTTAAAAGTGATATAGAGCGCTTACAAGCTGAAAATGCTTATCTTAACACTCTTATAACCCCAGAAATGAAAGATGCTTTAGCCATTAAACGACACATATACGATTTACAAATTGAAGAGCAAAATGCAACTTCTAATTTAGAGAAGACTTTGAGTGAAATCCAAAAACAACAGCGTACCCTGGATGCTCTTCTATCTGATATTAGAAAGAAAAAGGAAATGGCTGTAATTCTTGATGACGATATACTATATCAAGATTTTGGATTATATACGCCGCTATATAATCTTATGAATTCTGATGCTTACAAAAATAAGTTAGCAGTCGTTCGTCAGAAGCAAAAGGATATGATAAAAAATAACACTGCTGTTCGTTTTCCTACTAACTACACATTCAACGGAAGCCTTGCTCAGGGTAAAAAAATGATAAGCGATAATGTAAAGCAAGTACTTCGCTCATTCAATAATGAATGTGAATCTATTATTGATAAGGTAAAATTTAATAATGTTGAAGCCATTCGTAAACGTATCATAAAATCATATGAAGACCTCAATAAATTAAATTCAAAAATGCAGATATCAATAACGCCAAGCTATTTAGATCTGAAACTTCAGGAAATGAGCCTTTGCTATGAATATTCATTAAAAAAGCAAGAAGAAAAGGAAGAAGCCAAACGTATTCGTGAAGAACAAAGGGAAGAGCAAAAACTGCTTCGTGAAATTGAAGAAGCCCGAAGAACCAGCGAAAAAGAACGCTCTCACTACACTCGGGCATTATCAACAGTTAATTCTCAATTAGAGAATTGTAGTGAACAAGAACGGGAATTGTTACTCCAGAGGCGCATTGACATAGAGACACATTTACATCGTATCGATGAGGAATTAAAGCAAATAGATTACAGAGAAGCGAATCAGAAAGCTGGCTATGTTTATATAATTTCAAATATTGGAGCATTCGGTGAAAATATATATAAAATTGGCATGACAAGACGCCTTGAACCTATGGATCGTATCGATGAATTAGGCGATGCTTCAGTACCTTTTAAATTTGATGTTCATGCTATGATTTTTAGCGATGATGCCCCGGCTTTAGAGGCAGCATTGCATCGTGCGTTTGACGACCGAAAAGTCAATATGGTAAATACACGAAGAGAGTTTTTCAATGTTTCTTTAGAAGAAATAGAACAGGTTGTAAAAAATAACTATGATAAAACAGTGGAATTCACCAAGACGGCAACTGCTGAACAATTCAGGGAATCTGAGATGATAAGGCTTCATAATAATTTACCAACACTAACTCATAGAAAGCCTGCTGTAATACCCCCTGAAGATCCAGGAATTTCCGATAGCAGTTTTACAAACGCCCAGAATCTTGAAAAAGAGTTACTGTATACCAGATGGGGAACCTATGAAATGCCCTCCCCATATCGTCTTGATCTAACCAGGGGGCCCAGAAAAGATTTAAAAAAGATATAGAAACAATTTAACAATATAAGTCCAGCGAGGAGGTAACAATTTGAAAAGGTTCAAACTATTTTTAACAACTCTTGCTATGGCGACGGCTATGAGCATCACTGTTTTCGCAGGAGAATGGAAGCAAGATACTACTGGATGGTGGTATCAAAATGATGATGGAAGCTATTTAGTTAACCAATGGTATCAGGATTTTGATGGTAAATGGTATTACTTTAATGAAACCGGCTATCTATTCACTGATGGTACAACTCCTGATGGAAGAATTGTAGGATCTGATGGCGCATGGATTTCTCCTGTGACAGGAGAGCCTAAAACAGTACTTAATAATATTGAAAATTGGGTTATTGGAGATTTATGGAATCGTGGTTTCTGCGATTTTTCTCATTACGAATATGACGGAACGGATAATACAGGTTCGGATATTGACATAGACTATTCTTTACAGCTTTTTAAAGAGAGTTATAAGTTAAAAGCTGGATACGATGCCTATATTAACGCTCTTCCCGAAGAATATGCCTCACTAAAAACTGCATGGAATAAACTTAGTGGTGAGGCAGATAAACTCTACAAATATTATGAGGCTGGTGTTAATCAAAGCGGCGAAAGTACAAGTACTTCTATATTTGTACAGTATAGAGAAGCTTTTTCAAAAAGCATTTCACAAATAAGATAAAATAAAAAGCCCCAGGAGCTGCGAACTCCCAGAGCTTTTTATGTAGATTTTCTCTTGTCGGACTTACCGAAAGATATAATCAGTTTCCGATAATAATTATATCATTTCTGGTACGTCCTGGCAAGGGGCGTATTTTTTATACCCAAAAATAGTTGCGACATCGCAACTCCCAGAAAGGATGATACTATGGCTACAGCAAAAAAACTCCCCTCCGGCTCCTGGCGCTGCCTGGCCTACAGCCATACCGAAAAAGTTCTCGATCCAAAAACAGGCAAGATAATTAATAAACGAATCTATGAATCCTTTACCTCTGACGATCCCACCCCTCAGGGCAAACGTGAGGCCGAAGCGGCCGCCGCGCTCTTCCAGGTAAATAAGTCTAAGACCCTTCCCAAAAAACGGCCGGAATACGGCAATATGACGCTCACAGAGGCAATCGACAGGTATATCGACTCACGCTCTGCAATCCGCTCTCCTACTACTATTCAGGATTACAGATGTATTCAAAAATACGCTTTTCAAGATATTATGCAAGTGAAACTCAATGATCTTGATGAGCCAACCCTCATAGAATCCGTTAACTTAGAAGCTAAAAGGACTTCCAGCCGCAAAAGCAATAATCCCAAACCAATATCCCCCAAACGTTTAAGAAATGAATGGGGTCTTATTACAGCAGTGTTAAATACATATCGCAGAGATCTTGATTACAATATAACATTGCCTGAAACGGTTGAACGCATACCTGAACTCATTCCTGCCGAAACAATACTGAAAATAATAAAAGGGACCGAAATCGAATTAGCAGTCCTCCTGGCAGCATGGCTCTCATTTTCCATGTCCGAAATCCGGGGGCTGACAAAATCAAAATCCATTAACGGAGATTACCTGACTATTCGTGAAGTAGTCGTAACTGTGGATAACGCGCCTTATCATAAAGAGGTAGGCAAAAACAGCACCCGCAACAGAAGGCATCGTATACCGCCCTATATCAAATCCTTAATAGATAAAGTCGACGGTGATGTCCTTGTTCCGATGAACGGACATGCTATATACAACAGATGGGTCAGATTACTGAACAAAAACAATTTACCACATATGACATTTCACGACTTACGTCATCTGAATGCATCAGTAATGGCCCTGCTCCGCGTACCGGATAAATATGCTCAGGAGCGCGGCGGTTGGAAATCTGATAAGGTCATGAAGCGAATCTATACCCAGACCTTCCCTGATGAGCGCATAAAGGTAGACAATTTGATTGACAACTATTTTGATTCTCTGATAGATACTGAGAATAAAGAATCATCCAAGCTGACGCCTGAAGAAATTTTAGAACTCATACAATCCAATAACACAAATGGATATTTTGATGAGATCCTTAATCTGATGCAACATGGAATGCAACACAAAAATAAAGAAGCCTAGTAAATACTAGACTTCTTTCATGGAGTAGACGGGATTTGAACCCGTGTCCAAAAACCAATTCCCTGTTCTTCTACTATCATAGTCCGTTCTTTAACATTCCCTCCGCCTCACGGAAACGAACATCCTTGAGGTTTTAGTAGCTTCATCATACGCCCATGTGCTCAAAGCTTTGCACAAGTCGTTTCTCACAAAGTCGATGCCAGGTTCTTAATGTGTGAGTGCACTAAGTCTGACAGCTGCCATTAGGCAGCGATTGCTAAATTGTCTTCAGCGTTTATATTTATTTTGCCATTTAACGCATCGCATGCGGATAGCTTCACCAGCTGCATGGCCCCTGTCGAAACCAGTACTACCCCTGACTGGCATCTCTTTCGATAGAGATGCCTATATCTTATCATCATCCAAAGTATGTGTCAAGCACACCTTTTATCGAAATTTCTGGCGGTAATCCCGCTCCACTTCCCTCTGCTGGTCTTTTTTGGCAATATCCTGACGTTTATCATAAAGCTTTTTGCCCCGGGCCAGGCCGATCTCAACCTTTACCAGGCTGCCCTTAAAATAAACCTGGAGCGGAACCAGGGTATATCCCTTTTCCTTAATCTTTCCAGCCATCTTATTGATCTCCGTTTTATGAAGGAGAAGCTTTCTGACACGAAGCGGATCTTTATTGAAAATATTACCTTTTTCATAGGGACTGATATGCATGCCGTAAACATACACCTCCCCTTTCTCAATCCGCACAAATGCTTCCTTGATGCTGCATTTTCCCATTCGGATGGATTTTACCTCCGTACCGAATAATTCAATACCGCATTCGTATTTCTCATCGATAAAATAGTCATGATACGCCTTTTTATTGTTAGCAATTAACTTAAAACTCTCTTTCCCCATAGGTTCCTCCTGTTATTCCATATCTTCCGTTTCTCTGTTTGAAGGAATAAAGTCGATTGTCTTTGCGAGTTTATCGGTTCCGGTTACCGTAACCCAGATTTTCTGACCCAGTTTATATGTCTTCCTGGAAAGTTCTCCGATCAGTTCCATCCGTTCCTCGTCAAAGGCATAATAATCTCCGTGAAGATCATTCACATGAACAAGCCCTTCCACCGTATTGGGCAGCTCCACATAAAAGCCCCAGTTTGTGACACCGGAAATAACGCCTTCAAATTCTTCTCCTATGTGGCCGGACATGTATTCACATTTTTTGAGCTTCAAGGTCTCCCTCTCCGCCTCATCCGCCCGGCGTTCCATGGCTGAACACTGTACCGTAACGCCCTGGAGGATTCGTTCATAATGGGCAATTCGTTTTTCCGGCAGACCGCCCCTCATATTCTCCTTAATGATCCTGTGAATCTGTAAATCAGGATACCTGCGGATCGGAGATGTGAAATGAGTATAATATTTGGCTGCTAAACCGAAATGTCCAATGCATACAGGCATATATTTGGCCTGTTTCATGGAGCGCAGGGTCAGACGGCTGATTAACGCTTCCTCTGTGGTTCCCTCTATCTTCTCCAGCAGTTTCTGCAGTTCCTTAGGATGAACCTCC
>JAGZXV010000262.1 GCA_018378255.1 Clostridiaceae bacterium
AGCGGGTGTCGTCTGCGGCTGAGTGGCAGCCGTTGTGGCAGCCGGAGGCGTTGAAGCGGACGTTCCTTTTGATTCACTGCCTTCCAGATGATAGCACAAAACAGGATCCCCGGCTGCTATATTCTCATAGATCGTTTTTGCCACAGGAGGCGGAAGATTCACACATCCATGGGAACCGTTGGTCTTATAAATCGCTCCACCGAATTTATTCCGCCAATCCGCATCATGAAGTCCGATTCCTCCGTTAAACGGCATCCAATAATCCACCGGCGTCGCATAGTTTTCGCCTTTTAAGGTTGCATTTCTCTGTTTGTATGTCAACGGATAGGCGCCTGCCGGAGTGGCCCACCCTTTTGATTCATTGCCGGATACGAAATCAGCTTCCGCAATCATCTTTCCGTCCTTATAAAACCACAGGTGCTGTGCTGTCAGGTTTACTTCTACATATGTATTGCCATAGTCATTTTCACCATGACTGGCAGCTCTCTGTAAATATTCCGGTTCCCTGGTCTGGCTCTCTCCTGACCTGAGCACGGCTGTCAAAGCTTCCGTTTCAGCGGTCTGGTTAATTCTCCAGCCGTAATTTCCGCCCACAATCCTGACCGTCTTTCCCGAGTTGGTTTTCAGAGTTTTCGGCTGGTAAGCCGTGTCGTATTTCTTGGCAAGCTGTTTCACAAACTCCTTTACCTGGGCGGTGTCCAGCCCGATGGTGGAATCCGCGTTGACAGAGATCCATTGATGGATCGTATCACCGTCCAACACTTCCTGCTTGTCGCCAAACTTGTAAGTTACCTTCATATTCACATATTGATTCAGGTTTTGGACTGTCGATTTAAGCGTCTCGTCCTCACTGGTAACAGCCGCCTTGACATAGCATCCGATGTCTTCCAAAACCAGCTGATCCTGAAGGCTTTCCACCGCCTCGGCGATCTTTTCTTTCACGATATCAGGGTCTGCCTTCGTTCCGTCCGTTTCAGGGATTATAGTATAGCCCTGTCCCGGAGTATATTCGGACACATGTGCATCTTCCGGCTGGATCATCTTCTCTTCATCCAGACATTCCAAAGCCCCCACCGCTTGATCAAATGCTTCCTGATCAAATGCGATCATCGTATCAATTACATATTCGGTGGTATTCTTTTTATGTTTCAGCCATTCATTGGTATTCTGTCCCGCTATGATCTCTTCCAGCGTTCCGTCAAATTTGCAGTAAAGCCCAATATCGTCTTTACCAATGGTTTCCGTCTTGTCTCCCCGCGCTTTTATGGTTAATACATAGCTGTCAATTCCCGAAGAAATCAAATTCTTCACCTCTTCAACGGTTTTATCTGAAGCATCAATCCCATTTATCGTCGTATTTGGGAAAAATAAGGAACGGTATTTCTTCCCCATCTGAACATACACAACAGCCGTCAATGCCAGCAATAAAATAACAGCCAATGCAACTGCCGCTGCTATGACACTTCCCTTTGAATCCTTTTTTCTTCTGCTGCGTAATTCACGTTGCTGCTCCATGCTTAAAATCCTTTCCTATCAATCTCTGCATCGTTATAACATATCATAAAACTATGACAGGCGTCCAAAACTTCAATCTTCCGTCATAATCTGATCCGGATGCCATTTGGATTTTAACATAAAACAGTTAAATATACAATGCTATTCCACCGCCTTAAATGCTTCGTCTAAATCTTGTAAGATATCCGAAATATTTTCGGTTCCAATGGACAGCCGGATGGTATTTGGCCTGATTCCCTGTTCAGAAAGTTCCTGTTCATTCAGCTGGGAATGAGTGGTGGAAGCCGGATGGATCACCAGCGATTTCACATCCGCCACGTTGGCCAGCAGGGAAAACAACTCCAGATTGTCTATAAATTTCTTCGCTTTTTCCTCATCCCCCCTGATCTCAAACGTAAAGATGGAACCGCCTCCATGCGGAAAATATTTCTGATAAAGAGCTCTCTGTCCTTCCTCTTGCGACACAGATGGGTGGTGA
Organism: Clostridiaceae bacterium; assembly: GCA_018378255.1. GTDB lineage: Bacteria > Bacillota > Clostridia > Lachnospirales > Lachnospiraceae > CHH4-2. The sequence continues at coordinate 1,994 of JAGZXV010000262.1, forward strand.
ACTCTTTCCACCATAGGATGCTGGTTTAAATACTGAACGACCTTCAGCGCATTTTCCACATGGCGTTCCACTCTGAGGGACAGAGTTTCCAACCCCTGAAGCAGCAAAAATGCATGGAATGGGGACAAGGTCGCTCCTGTATCCCTCAAAAGTACGGCCCGTATCTTAGTAACAAACGCCGCCTTTCCCACCGCTTTCGTAAAACTCACCCCATGATAGCTGGGATTCGGTTCTGTTAAAGAGGGGAATTTTCCGGATGCTTCCCAATCGAACCTGCCGCCGTCCACGATAACGCCTCCTAAGGTGGTACCGTGTCCGCCGATGAATTTGGTGGCCGAATGGACCACGATATCCGCCCCGTATTCAATGGGCCTGATCAGATAAGGGGTTCCAAATGTATTGTCAATTATCAGAGGAATACCATGGGAATGGGCTGTCTGCGCGGCTCGTTCAATGTCGGTGATATCGGAATTCGGGTTCCCCAGGGTTTCGATGAAAATCGCCTTTGTATTCTCTCTGACCGCATTTTCCATAGCCCCTTCCTGAAATGGATCCACAAACGTGGTTTCCACCCCAAACTCCTTAAATGTATGGGCCAGGAAATTATAGGTTCCGCCATAGATATTGCGGGCCGCCACTATATGATCCCCTGCATGGGCCAGGTTCTGAAACGTATAGGCTATGGCCGCCGCACCGGATGCCACCGCAAGGGCCGCCACACCGCCCTCTAAGGCTGCCATTCTCTGTTCAAACACGTCTTCCGTAGGGTTTGTCAGCCTTCCATAGATATTTCCGGCATCCGACAGGTTAAACCGGCCGGCCGCATGGCCGCAGTTGTCAAATACATAAGAGGCCGTCTGATAGATCGGAACCGCTCTGGCACCAGTAGCGGGATCAGGGAACTCCTGACCTGCGTGAAGCTGTAATGTTTCAAATCTCAAATTTCTGTCCGCCCTTTTGATTTTTTCACCCATACTCATGTCTCCTCATCACATTTTATTTTGTTTTTAATTCATATTATTTTAATAGGAATTATATTAAATGGGATTATATTCCATATGGGATCGGTTGTCAAGTTTTTTAGAAAAGTTTTAGTGGACGCCGCCCAACAGCAAAGACAGGGAAAGCCGTCAAGGACACGTAAGCGCGAATTTTATCCTTGACGGCTTTTTTGGGCTGTGCCAGTCGCAACCTGTCAAAACGGAATTGCAGAATAGCTTTAATAATTTGGGTACTTGCGCAGAAAAACCTCGTTCGCCTTTTCTAATTCATTATGATATTTACGATAAGACTGGCTGAGTTTTTTCATTGCAGGAATAAAAATAGTATCATATCCATTTTCGCTGTTGAGTTTCCTCAAAAGCTCTTGAAGTCTGTATGCCGGAGAAGCCTTAAACTCTTCGGAATTTTTCCACTGCATATATTGTTCAATAATTTCCTTATTGTCTGCTATGTATCTTTCAGTATCGCAAATAGCATTGTTCACGCTCACAAATACATGTTCGGCAAAGGATTCATCAAATCCTCTTGTAATATCATCAACGAACTGTTGAAGATCGGGTGGAATCTCAAAACTCACATTATCCAAAAAATCAATGACCGTTTCAAATGCCTCCTGTTGTTCATTACATACAATAGGCTCTTTGAGATACCGGGCAAAGTGTAAGCTGACATATTTCCCATAATACCCCGGAAAAGCATTTAACATTCGTTGCAAAATTGTCTGACTTTTTTCAAGGACTTCAAGCTGTATATTGATATATTCCCAGTCTTGTTTTTCTGCAAGTTGTTGGACTAATGCCTGTTTTGCTTTTTCTGCTTCCATCTCAAGCCTTTTGCTTTCGGAAACTTTATATAATGTTACCTGCCCTTTTCCGTATAAGACTTCTTTTATACTCTGAACAGACAAGCCTAATCTTCGGAGAATGGCAATCTTTTTCAATCTTTCAACATCATCAACAGAAAAACTGCGATATCCATTCTCCAACAGTTCCGGCTGAACTAACTTTTGCTCAACATAATATTCAATAGCTTTTTTTGTTAATTTGCATTTTTTGCAGACTTCATTAATCAACATATTCATCACCTCCAACTATATCATAAACCGTCCCCTAAGGTGGCAGTCAATAGATTTATCAAAAAAACTTTGCCTGAACGGGGTGTGGAAAGAAAACTAAAATCTATATTATAATGAAGGCGCTGTGGGATTCCTCCTCACAGCGCCTTACATTTTCTTTGATTTGCAGAAAAAATCGTTTTCAATCCCTTTTATCCAGTCTCTCAATCACATCTTGGGCATTCACTCCCTCAAATCCGGCCATCACCATATCAGCCTCGCAAAGCACCTGGGCACTGCCGATTCCCACAGCCTTCATTCCGCCATTATGGGCGGCCAAAATACCGGCTGCCGCATCTTCAAAAACAATGCATTCAGAGCCTGAAAGCCCCAGCGCCCGGGCTCCCTTTAAAAATACCTCCGGATCCGGCTTAGCCTTGCTCGTCTTGGTTCCATCGATAACAGCATCAAACAGATCCGTAATTCCAAGTCCTTCCAGTATCATGGGAGAATTTTTGCTGGCAGAGCCTAAAGCGGTTTTGTACCCCCTGTTCCTGGCATCCGTCAAGAATTCCCGGACACCAGGAAGAATCTCGTCTTCTCTCAACTTTTTAATAAATTCCACATAAATTTCATTTTTCTTTGCACAGCAGGCTTCTTTCTCCTCCCGTGACATAGTTTTCTTTCCTATTTCCAAAATAATATCAAAGCTTGCCATACGGCTCACACCCTTCAGCCGTTCATTATCCTCTTTGGTAAAGGGAATTCCCAACTCATCAGCCAGACTTTTCCACGCCATAAAGTGATATTTTGCCGTATCCACGATAACGCCGTCCAGATCAAACAGTAACCCTTTGTATGTACTCATGTTCTCTCCTTTCCGCTCACAAATGGGCATCCCATTTGCCGCAGAATGCGTCTACCGGGCTTTTGCCTTTAAAACCGCTTCGCCCTGTCAGTTTCTCAACCAGCGCTTTCAGACAGTAATCATGATTGCTGTAGCAGTTGATATAAGTCTTAACCCGCGGAAAATCCAGCAAATGATATGGATTTTCCAGAGAGACAAATATGGTCGGCACATCATTAATGTAATGCCCGCAGTCGGCTCCCATCGGTTGTTTCCATTCGATCCTCACCACCGTCTGATTGCTCTTTGTAGAAAGATTTGCCACGTATAAAATCAGGTCATAGTTCTTTACAATCTCTTCATATCTGGTGGTAAATCCTTCCCCATAGGGCTGCGGCACAAAATCGGTTATCTCAAACCCTTCCGCTTCCAGCAGTTCCTTCACCTTAGCGCAGGCAGGCTTTACCTTATAATTTCCTTCACCGCCTTCCCCTGGCTCAATCGTATAAAATAAGATCCGTTTATACCGCTTTGTCGTAACCGGAAGGATTCCCGGCTGCTCTTTTACAAGGGTAATAGCCCGGTCTGCGCACTCTCTCGCCCAGTTTTTATGGGTTTCACAGCCCACTATTTTCTTCACAGCCTCTGCGCTGATCTCCGGCACCCCCTTATGAAGCCCCAAAGCCGCCTTCGTGGCAAGGATTCTTGTAACGGCTTCATCCAGACGTTCTGGCGTAATGATGCCGTTTTTAATCCCATCCAGCATAAATCCATAGTCCTCTTCCAGATTCCTGGCAAATAGAAACATGTCACAGCCTCTCGCAATGCTCTCCGGAACCGCCTGCCTGCGGCTCATAGCCAGCATGTAGCCCGCCATGGTCGTTGCATCCGTACAGATCAGCCCATTGAATCCCAGCTTCTCCCTTAAAAGCCCCTGAAGCAGTTCCCTGCTCAATGTGGCCGGCATGATTTCTTCATCTTTAATGAAAGGGTTCAGCTTCCTGCTCCAGGCCGGCTGCATGATATGTCCGGCCATAACCGTAAGGGCCCCGGCATCAATAGATGCCTGATAAGCTGCCCCATAGGTTTCCATCCACACATCGCAGTCCATATCATTGATGGACGTCACCAAATGCTGATCCCGCTCATCCTGCCCGTCTCCTGGAAAATGTTTCACAGAAGCTGCAAATCCCAAACTCTGTATCCGCTCCACATAGGCCTTCCCCATATTCTTCACCCTCTTCGGATCGGAACCAAAGGTTCTGGTGTTTGTGATCGGATTCCTGAAGTTGCTGTCAATATCGATAATCGGCGCAAATGCCCAGTTAGCGCCCACAGCACCTGCCTCCCGGGCACATGCTTCCGCCATCTTTGCAGCCATCTCCACATCGTCCGTAGCCGCAATTTCCATAGGAGAGCCCACCAGCGTACCTTCACTGACAATTCCATTGCCTCCTTTTTCCAGGTTGGCTGCAATGAGCAGCGGCACCC
>JAGZXV010000015.1 GCA_018378255.1 Clostridiaceae bacterium
GGTTGGGTGGCGTTTGCGTTTCTGGGTTCCAACACCGCCCAGGGTCACTCCCTGGTAGATGGTACAGTTATCGCCGACTACCGTGGTCTCACCGATCACCACTCCGCAGCCGTGGTCTATCAAAATCCCATGTCCCATCCGGGCGCCGGGATGGATCTCTATCAGCGTAAAAAATCTTGCAAGCTGGGAAATCAGCCTTGCTACAAAAAACATCCTGTGTTTATAAAACCAATGGGCAAATCTATGCCAGATCAGGGCATGAACACCCTGATACAGCAGAAGGACTTCCAGCGCATTCCTGGCCGCAGGGTCCCGTTCCTGAACTGCCTTTACATCGAGCCAAATATCACGAAATATCATAGCATTCCCCTTTACTCTATTCTCATTATGCTTATCCTGAATAGTATAGCATATGAAAATAAAATAAAAAAGCTACTTTTTATTCTTTTAGATAGAGGTCAAACCATTTCAGAATCTCATCCATCCGTCGTATCCGGTTGACCGGCCTGCCAGCCCTGGAAAGTTCATGGTCTTCCCCATGGAAGATGCAGATTTTCGTATCGCAGCCTGCACTTTTCAAGGCGGAAAACATGGTAAGCCCCTCGCTCATCCAGCACACATGGTCGTTGTCGGAATGGATGAATAAGGTCGGGGTAGTACAGCGCTCTGCGTACTTTAAGGGGGACGAATCCCATAAAATCTGGTAATTCTCCCCTGCCCGCGTCCCGTGTTTGTCAACACTGAGCCACCATCCGCGGATCGCCGTGTACTCGAAAGTGATCCAGTTGGAGATGGACCGCTGGCTCACTGCCGCGGCAAACCGGTTGGTCTGGGTGATGATCCAGTTTGTCATATATCCGCCATAACTTCCGCCTGTCACTCCCAGGCGTTTCTGGTCAATCTCCGGATATTTTATAAGAACGCCGTCCAGCCAGCCCATCAGGCTTTTGTAGTCCCAATCCCCATATTTAGCCGTTATATTCCGAAAATCGAAACCGCGCCCGTCGCTTCCCCTGGGATTGCAGAAGAGCACAAAATATCCGTTATTCGCCCAAAACTCCTGTTCATAATGGAACACATCTGAAAATATGGTCTGGGGGCCTCCGTGAATGTGAAGGATGGCCGGATATTTTTTCCCCGGCTCATATCCGGCCGGTTTTAAAACCCAGCCGTGGACCTGATAGCCGTCCCAAGTTCCCGCTTCCTCATAAACAGGTGTTGAAAGCTCATAAGTTTCGCCAATGCTGTCATTGAAATGGGTGATCTGTTTTCCGTTTTCATAGAGTTCAGCCAGATTCTCTCCATACATGGCGCATACGATTTCCCGGTCATTTGCTTTATCAAAGGAAAGAACCAGACCAGGACGGGTATTTTCCTCTCTCCAGTCGCCTGCTGCCCCGATGCTGTATAAACCGATGTTATCAACCTGGTTAGATAAAAGGTAGAGACGGCCGCCAGCTCTCTTATAATTCTGTCCTCCGCCCATCTTGGCATCGGTGGTGCCGTTTCCTCCGCCCACGTTGTACTCATATTTCTTTACCAGACGGAAGTTTCCGCCTGAGGTGGAAATCATATAAAAATTATTATCCCAGCGTTCTATTCCATAGGGCGTGCTCTCATTCCCCATAAACATCACTTCATCCCCAAATGGGGCGCATCCGAATATGTACATGGTATTCTGGGGAATCAGTTCCGTCACTTGCCCCGATGCCACATCAAAGACGGACAGACTGTACATCCGGGTAGCTGACGAATCGTATTCCATGCCGATAAAGGCCAGTTTTCCATCCGCATACAGACACTTTACCACCTCAAACCAAGGAGAAGTGATAGGGCTGCACTGGTTGGTATTGCTGTCATACAGATAAAGGCGGTTTCTGATCCCACTGGTATATCCCGCCCCAAATTCTCCCCAGAATGGAACCTCGGTGAGAGTTGTCACAGTGCCGCTGTCAGGCTCCTTTGATTTGGAAATGCCATTATCGTACCTGCCTAACAGCGCGTATTTCCCATCCCGCATAGCGATTATCTGCTTTGCAGGAAAAGGCAGCTCACATACCCTGGCCGCCTCTCCTCCATGGACGGAAAGGCGGAAGATGAAGTTTCCGCCCTTTCCCGGCAAATACAGGATATCCCCGTCCGGCGTCCATGCATAACTACCCACCGCCTGATTATCCGTAAGCTTTCGGCATTCTCCGTCTTCATAAAGATATAAATCGCTGCGGTAGCCATTCTCTTCATAAGCTGCAGATTTCACGATAAATGCCAGAAGGCTTCCATCCTCTGAAAGTTTGGGATCACTTAGGTATTTAAACTGCAAAAATGTTTTTGATGTAAGTTTTTCCTTCATTTTCCCTGCACACCCCCGCTTTCCCGCTCCACATGCTCCACGCTGTTTCGGAATGCGCTGAGTTCCTCGTCAAGGGAATCCACAGCCACCGAACAATTGGGAACAAAGATAAATGGAATCTTCCTGTTTTTTTGCAGAATCTCTTCTGATTCCCGGGCAATTTGGCTGGCTGCATTGGTTCCGAACAGCATTTCATTGACACCTCCCATAGGCGTCCTGCTGCCAATCCACTCCCCCGAACCGGAAATATCAGGATTTCCATCTGCACACTGGTCCCAATGAATGGCGCTTACTGGATAGGATACGAATCTCTGGGGATTGCTTCTCATGCCGCAGGTGTGAAGCAGCACCGCATGTCCTTTCATTGCATCGAGCACGATCTGGTCATATGGCCGGACGAATTCTTCCCATTCTTCCAGGGTCAGATAACCTTCTCTGGCCCATCCGATAGCGCCGTAAAAGATACCGTCCGCCCCCGCTTTCACCAGTTCCGTACAACAACCGGCCAATGTGGACGCAACCGCATGAAGCGCTCTGTGAATCCGCTCTCTGTCTGTTTTAAATAACCCGAAAAGGCTGTTTTCTTCCCGGTATGCCTCGATATGGCGCCTTACCGGCGGGGCTCCAAGCATGCAGGAAATAACATTAATTGGAGTGAACACGGTTGGGAAGACCGGCACATCCTCATGTAAGCCTGCCCGGATCAGCCGGACCACCTCGATCTGCTCGGCCAAAGCCGGCTCTGAAACCGGCTTTAAAATAAATTTGTAAAAATCCTCAATGGATCTGATCTCTCTGCGGAGCAGTTTCGGAAACACCTGGTTTTCATAAACATTAAAATCATAGGCATCTCCCCAGGCCTCCAGCAGATAACAGCCTCTCGACTGTATTTTTATAAAATCCCAATCATACTTTTTCTGAAACTCCAGCATGGCTTCTGCCAGACCGGCGGCCGTATGCTCACGGCCCGGAAAATGCCTGTAAGCGCAGATGGGCGGCCGGTCCGCCAGCTTCCCTGATAATACCGTATATAATCGCTCCCGTTTCGTCATCATAAATCACCCTCCCCACTGTATCAGCTGCAGTACGGTAAGGACGGCAAATGCGATCACATTCAGCGCAATGAATACCGGCATCAGCCATTTTAAATATTTGTCATATCTCAGTCCGCACATTCCAAGGCAGGCAAACAGCGATGTGGATGTGGGAATAATGTTGTTAGTTATACCGTCGCCAAACTGGAAGGCCAAAACCGCAACCTGCCTGGTGATCCCCGATATATCTGCGATGGGCGTCATTAACGGCATCACCGTGGCCGCCTGTCCTGAAGCGGACGGAATGAATATATTGATAAAGCTGTTGGAAATAAACATCATATTGGCGCCCAGCACCGGACCGATTTTGGATATGGGATAGGACAATGCGTACACAATGGTATCAATAATATTGCCGTTGGCTAAAACGATGGAAATTGCTTTGGCAATGCCGATAATCATCGCGGTGAATACCATTTTTTCGCAGCCTTTTACAAACGACTTTGCAGTGCCGTTGGCTCCCAGCCCTCCGAATATACCGGTCAGTATGGCCATTACCAGGAATACGGGGCCGTACTGTTTCATAGACCAGTTTAATTTCATAACGCCATAGATAATAGCTGTAAACCCTGCCACGAACACGACGATATTGGCCCAGTCTCCTTTTGTAAAGGCCCCATCCTCTTCGCTCTTATTCATCACATCCTGTGCGATCGTGACCTGGCTTCCATATGTAACGCTGCGCTCAGGATTCTTCTTAATTTTGTCTATATACCGCAGAGTGAAGAAGATCAAAAACAACAGGGAAACCGTGTGGTCAAACAGCCGGACGCCGGTGCCGGAAAATCTCGGCAGTTCGGCAATTTCCTGGGCGATTCCCACACTCAGCACGTTGAACGCGCCCATGCAGTAGCCCACACTGTTGCCCAAAAATATCATGGCAAAAGCTACCGCACCGTCATAGCCCAAAGAATAGGACAGCACAACGCCTAGTGGCAGCAGGGGAATGGATGGATTGATGCCGAATCCTCCGATGACCGACATTACCGTCATCACCACGACCACCACAATCTTTTCCCTTCCCAGAAAGGTGTGGGTCAGACGGCTGAAGCTCTTTGTGATCAGCTTCGTATCCTCCACGATTTTCACCCAGGCTCCCATCAGCAGGACGACAAAGATCTGTACTGCAGAGCTGACCCAGCCGTCAAAAAGCCCGTTCATAATATCCCATGGATTCTGGCCATTTGCTTGTACAGCGTGATAGGTCCCGGAAACATAAACTGTGCGTTTTGTCTCCTCCACCAGAGTTTTGTCAAACTCTCCCGCCGGAATCATCCATGTCAATATTCCCGATAATACTACCACCGCAAACAGGAGCACATATACATGGATTTCTTTTAAGGGTTTGTCCTTGATTTCCAGTTTTTTCATTTTCCCTTCCCCCCTATAACTATTTTTTATAACCCGTTTTCATGTTAAACCCATTATATCATAGAAATTTATTGAATCCCAATGAGATTACGGTTATAATAAATATGAAAATAATTTATAATCGAGGTGAGTTTATGCTGAAAAATCCTCTTTATTTTTTAACGATTGTAGAAGAAGGCAACCTGTCTCTGGCCGCCCAAAAACTGTTTCTCACCCAGCCTGCATTGAGCAAATACATAGCCAGACTGGAGGAAGAACTGGGAGTTGAACTCTTTTATCACCATTCTTCCCCCTTAAAACTCACCCCGGCGGGAGCCCATTATCTGGAATACATCAGGAAAGCCGTCCACCTGGAGCAGCAGTTTAAGCACACTTTAGCGGAGATGGACAATGGGCCGGCAGGAGAACTGTCCATCGGCCTGACCTCATGGCTGGGGACTTATATTCTGCCTTCCATACTCCCTAAATTCATGAAAGAATATCCGGATGTGGAAATCAGGATTTTGGAGGGAAAATCCTCGTCTCTCCTGAATGCCCTTGAAAAGAACCAGATTGACTTTTATATCACCTATCCCTTCAATCTGGAAAAGCACAGCCAGTATACCTGTGACATCATTTTTTATGAACATATTCTATTGATCGGCAACAAGTCATATGTGGAGTCGCTTCATCTGATGGAAAAAAGCGAGGCCGGCGGCGGACCGTACCCTTACCTGAATCTGTCACTGCTCAAAAATGAAAACTTCATACTGAGTCCTCCCGGCCACAATATATTTTTCCTCACGGAGAATTTATTTCAAAAGTATCATGTATTTCCCTCCAAAGTCATGCACATTGGAAATATCATGACGCTGGTAAGCCTGGTGAACGCGCTGAACTACTTCTCATTTATTCCGGAAAGCGCTTATAAAGGCGGGCTTTTGTCTGACAATATTCAAAAGTTTACGGTGGACGCCCCGGCGCTCCAATGGCCTCTGGCTGTTTTCTATAAAAAGGACGCACTGTTAAGCCCCGCAGCCAAAGCTTTTATCGGAGAGTTAAAATCCCGGGATATTCTATAGTTCCGGCGCCAGAATGTGTTTGTACACTGCGCTGCGTCCGATGACAGGAAGGAATATTCAAGCACGCTCTGGTGCAAAGGAGAAAAAGGGGTGATTCTCCAACATAAAGAGAAATGCCTGACCCCCTTGTCAGAAACCGGGGTTCAGGCATTTCTCTATATTCTTTTTTTCAATTCTTTTTGTAAGAGCTGAAACCAGGTCTGCCAGGAAAGGCAGCCGGTGAGCCGCTCGACTTTATTTCTTTCACCGTGTAAAAGGGTTTCTGCCAGAATCTCAGAGGATTTCAGGTAATTATCCTGGTCGCCATAGGCAAAATAGACTTCCGGGATCCTTTCCCCCATCTCATCCAACAGCCGGCGCAGCGAATAATCCGTATCTTTCAGCAGTTCCATGTCCCCTGTCCCAAATGCGTTGGCCGCCTGTTCTTTTTTAGAACCGGCCAGGATTTCATCAGTCAGGGAACCGCAGGAAAAGCCCGCTGCCATTTTATAATTCCCGGGACATTTCAATGCCGCCCGAAATGCGGCATACGCCCCTTCTTTAGCACCTGCAATGTACTGTTTTGTTAAGTCTGCCGGAAAATACTCTTTTACCAATTCCGGAAGTTCCCGGGTCAGCATTGTAAAATAGCCAAAACCATGAACCATATCCGTTCCAAAACTCAGTTTCATATCCGGCATCGCCACTATGATTCCCAGTTCATCGGCCAATTCCTCCACAGCCGCTTTCCTCTGCCAGGCGGTATGGTCTAAGCCTGCCGGGGGAATCAGCCACAGAACCGGATATGCATCCCGGTCCCAGCGTTCTGCCGGCAGTATCACATCCATGGAGCTGCATTCCGTAAGTGATTCTGAAAAAAAATGAATCTGCATAAGAGCCATATCATTTTCCTCCTTTCAACGGCAGGGTTTCCAGGAACTTTTGAATCCATGTATCCCAGAATTCCCATTCGTGTTTTCCCGGTCCTTCATGGTATTCATAGTGATATGGGTTGCCCGGTATCCCTTCAAATGTCTCTTTTATCTTCATCGCTACCGGATATCTGACATCCTCCGTCCCCATCGCATGATAGACTTCAGGCAGTGTTCTGCTGGTTTGTGCCTTCTCTTTAATCAGCTTTACAATGTCATACTCCGTTCCTGCCAGGGTGTCCGAATCCTCTACTCCGTATATATCCCGGTTGCACTTTAGATAGGAAGAATTGACGTCGCCTTCTTTTCCCCGCCACAGCCCTTCTAAGGGGGCTATGCCGCCTGTGGACAGCATACAGATTGTTCCATACTGATCCGGGTTATTGATTCCGATCCACATAGCGCCGCCGCCGCCCATGGAAAGGCCGGCTATGTAGTTATCCTCTCTGTCCATGCTCATTTTCGGAAACATTTTCTTGCAGAAACGGGGCAGCTCTTCTGTCATATAATCATAGTATCTGGGGCCGTGGGCCATGTTTAAATACCGGCTGTAACTCACCTCCGGCATCACTACGATCAGGCCGAGAGGGGCGGCATAACGTTCAATTGAGGTCCTTCTCATCCAGATCGTGTGGTCGTCGCTGCGGCCGTGGAGAAGCCATAAAACCGGGTATGTCTTTTGTATCCCGCTGCCTGCCAGGCCGATTCCCTGTAATTTCTGAGGCATTATCACGGAGATTCCGGTATCCATATTCAAAGTCTCCGAATAAAAATTCACATGTATCAGCGCCATTTTACACCTATCCTTTCACAGCGCCTTCCATCATACCTGCAACAATCTTTTTCTGGAAAAGACAGTAAATGATAAAGATAGGCAGAATGGAAAGCAGCATTACAGCAAATACAATCGTAAAATTAGTAGAATTTTCTGTTCTGAACGAATACTGGTACAAAGTCAGGGTCCTGTTTAAATTAGACTGGTTGAGCACCAGAGAAGGCATAAAGTAATCATTCCAGATCCAGAGAGAATTTTTGATTACCACTGTGGATATGATTGGATTCATGATCGGCCTTACGATTTTATAAAAAACCTGATTTGTATTGGCTCCGTCGATATAGGCCGCTTCTTCCAGATCAGTGGGCAGGGAAGACAAATAGCCTACCAAAAGAAATATGCCCTCACAGGTTGAATTGGCGATGTAGAGAAGAATTGCCCCCTGCCGGTTCAGCAGTCCCAACTGGCTCATGAGTTTCACCATGGGCAGCATTTTTACCTGAAACGGAATAAAAATACCGGCAACCATGAAAAAGTAAAGGAAATTATAAAATTTGGAATTAAACCGGCGTCTGGATATGGCATATGCGCACATGGGCAGAAATACAACCATGGCCACAATTGAAACCCCTGTAATAATCGCTGAATTTTTCAACGCGATAAAATAATCCGGCCGCTGCAGCACATAGATAAAATTATCCCACACAATTCTTTTCGGAAGTCCGAAGAAGTTGCTGAATATATCGCTCATGTCTTTCAGCGAAGAAACAACGGTGAGATAAAACGGGAAAAATACCAGCAGCGTTCCAAATATTAGAGCGATATAGATAAATATCTTCATAACTGTTTTTTTCTTCATTATCATTCCCACCCTTTAATCATAAATCTTTTTCTTATCGGTAAACTTGATCTGAATGATGGAGATCACGGCGATGATGAACGCAACAATCATTGCCTGGGAAATTGCATATCCAAACTTCATATCTTCAAATCCCAGCCGGTAGATGGATAAAGTGATGCTTTCTGTGGCGCCGGCAGGCCCGCCCGTCGTCAATGCCATGATATAATCGTATATCATAAGCCCTTCTTTTAAGAGCAGCACAAATATAATGCTGAGTATGGGAAGTATATATCTGAGGGTGATATAGAAAAAGCGCTGCCTTCCATTGGCCCCGTCCACTGTGGCCGCTTCCATGATCTCAGCCGGAATTGTCTGCAGGGCTGAAATCACCAGGACTGTGGGGATAGCCACACTTTTCCATACATTTGTGACCAAAATACCGTATATCGCCGTATTACGGCCTGATAGAATATTTTTCTGAAGGCTTTCAATTCCAAGGGCTTCTCCGATTCCGGGAACTCCCTGGAAAAATATGTAATTGAAGATCAGGCCGATTGTCAGCATACTGACGCATGCCGGGAAGAAATACACCGCTCTGAAAAAGTTCTGCCCCTTTGTCTTGGCGTTTAAAAGCAGGGCCAAAATGACAGAAATCAGCATGACACAGATGATCAGCATAACTGCATAGCGCAGGTTAAAGCTGACCGCCTTACGGAACCGGCTGTCCTTCAGGATTTTTATGTAATTGCTGAAGCCAACCATCTTGTATTTTTTTGAGATTCCGTTCCAGTTGGTAAAACTGTAGTACAGTCCCAGGATGATGGGAACGATGGATAGCAGAGAATACAAGATTAAATTTGGAAGGACGTATAAAAAATGAACGATATTCCTTTCCCTGTTTTTTTTCGATTTTCCTTTCACCGATCTGCCTCCCGCGATTTTATTTTTACATGAAGCGTGAAGGCTTTTTCGATAATGCCTTCACGTTTTAATGTAAAACCCGAAGGCATTTCTGAAAATGCCTTCACGCTTCATGTTAAATTCACCTATTTCTGTGGAACATAATACTCTTCCACGATCGCCTGGAATTCCTCCAGGAACGTGTCTACATCTTTATCCAGAATCAACGCCTGTACGGAAACGTTCAATCCGTTTCTCAAATCCTGCGTCCAAATACTGGCTAATGACGGACCAAATTTCCCTGATTCAATATAACCATTGATTTCCACAAGCTGAGGAACGCTGTATTCTACACCATTGACAAGAGTTGGGTTTTTATCCATATCGCTGAACTCCTGGGCAATATCTTCTCTCACCAGGTAGTTCAAAAATCTGATACATGCATCATACTCCGCATCCGAACAGTCGGAGGAAATGGAGAAAGCCGTATCTACAGTACCTGCGGTATAGAATTCATCCGTTGTAAACGGCGGAATCGCGGTACAGTCGAAATTAAGGTCCGGATTCATGGTTTCAAATGTGGGAACCGCCCAGGAACCGTCTATGTACATAGCCGCCTTTCCGCTGGTAAACTCTTCATATGCGGGTTCATCATCATATCCCAGGGAATCAGGATTTCCGTATTCACGCAGTTTTAAAATCGTTTCCGCAAATTTTCTGATATTTTCATCTTCTGTGATTTTATATGTGCCTTCTACTAATTGGTCGCATTTGCTGTAAAAGTCATGATCGATACATCCAACCAGCATGCGGTCAAACATCTGATTAATCCGCACCGCTTTTTTATCCGGGAATGAAAATGCCTGGATTCCCTTGGCTTTTAATGCTTCACAAACCGTCCATAACTCCTCTTCTGTTTTAGGCACTTCCAGCCCCAGTTCCTTGAATAAGTCCACATTGTAGTACAGTCCGTATGCGTTCATCGTAAGCGGCAGGGAATAATATTTTCCATCCACTTCACAGCGCTCCAAAACCGATGGATTTACCCGTTTCATAAATTCCTCATCCGTCAGATCCATAAAAATACCTTCCCGCATCATATCCTGATAAGAGGCATTCCATGGGAATACAGATACCAGTTCCGGAATATTTCCTGCTGCAATTCTGGAAATGATGGTAGTCGTCGTGGTTTCCGCCAATGTGACATTCACCTGGATATCCGGGTTCTCTTCCATGAATTTTGCGGTAAGCTGGTTATAGAGCTCCACATTTTCCGGTTTCTGGTGGAAAAGCTCAATCACTGTTTTTTCACCGGAAGCGGCGGTTGTATCCGTTTTCTCCTGAGAACTCTCCTCTTTCGCCTGGCTGCCGGCTGTCGTAGTGTCCGCTGCCGCGGTTGTGGAAGGTGCCGGATTACCGGAACATCCTAAAAGTGAAGAAGCGGCCAAAGATCCTGTTAAAAGCATTGCAAACAATCTTTTTTTCATAAACTTAATTCCCCTTTCAAACATCTTTAAATTGCATTTCATTATAACCATGGCCATGTCATAATTATTTGTTTTGGTATGTTTAGTATACCTTCTGCTGAAAAAATATAAATACCAGATTCAAATTTTACTTGCCATTTTCCAAGATTATTGTATTATTTAAACAAGAGGGATTAGGGGGATATAAAGATGAAGGTACAATTTTCGATTAAAAAGGGATTATTTTTAATTGCGGGACTGCAAGTTTTTCTGTCTGTCATTTTTTTATTGTATTCGGTTTCATTAAATACATATCAGAATTATAACGACACCTCCAACCGTTATTATCAGGTGGGGGAACAGATGCTCACCAGCACGGAAAATCTGCTGTCCAACTTAGAGCAGGTGACCCTGTTTCCATTCCAGCTCTATGCCCAGAATAATGATTCTTATATCTGCCGGACATTGAGGGAAGGTACGATTCTTAAAAATTTTAAATTCTACAATTATTTTGACACCCACGCCCAGACAAAGTTTATCAACCGGACGATGGATTTTATAGCGGTTTACGATCTGTACGGAAATGGAGTGGCATCTTCCAAAGGCTCCACTTACCGGATTTGTTTCATCAACGACAGTCCCAAATGGTATGAGGAAATATCAGGCTATAATATAGGAACCCCCCTTTTGATCTCTTCCGATGACTTTTACGGTTCCGGTATGTTTGATAAAGATAACCATTCCGTCTGCGTTGCCCGCGGCATTCTGGATATGAACACCGCGCATATTGTAGGATATTGTGTGGCCGGGCTGAATACGGATCAGTTGGAAAATAACTTTAATCTGATCCGCCTCGCCCCTAACCAAAAATTTTCCATTTATAAAGATAACATTCAACTGTTCAGCACGATCAGTGAGGAAGTTGATACCAGCGCATATCTGCCCAAAGATGTCTCCGGCTCCGTTAACGTGCAAAACCGTCATCTGTCATTTGAACATGGAGAGTACTTTGTATACAATACAATTTTTCACAACAACGGCTATGCCATCATTCTGCAGACCCCCATGTCGGACGTGATTGGAACGATTCATGGAATACAGATTTTTTATACATTTTTTATCAGTGTAATCCTGCTGCTAATTGTCGGAATGATTTTTTCTGTTGTTAAAAATATCCTCAATGCCCTGAACCGTCTCATCGAGGCATGCAACCGTTTTGAACTGGCGCACACCACTACGGTATCCTGTGAAAACCTGCCGCTGGAACTGCAGACTCTTTTCGCATCATTTAACCGGATGTCGGAACGGATCAGTTTCCTGGTTCACGAAGTTTTCATGAAACAAAAAGAAAAACAGGAAACGGAGCTGCAGCTTCTGCGAACACAGATCAATCCCCATTATCTGTACAATACGCTGGAAATCATGCATATGAAGGCATACTCACACGGGGATTATGACGTATCGGCCATGGCCGAACTTTTGGGGCAGAACCTGCAATATGGCCTTAGAAATACCACAAAAGAGGTTCTTCTTAAAGAAGAGATCAGCCAGCTCAACATCTATCTGTCCATTCTCTCCTATCAGTTTAAGGACAGAATTAAAACTAACATATGCATTGAAGAGGAGCTGATGGACTGCCGTGTCATTAAGCTGATCTTCCAGCCGGTCATTGAAAATGCGGTGATCCACGGCATCACATCCAACGAGCAGGTTCTATCCATCGATATCCTGGGCTACCGCAGTGAGAACACGATTCTCATCCAGATTTCTGACGACGGATGCGGCATGACGGCCAAACAGTTGGAATCTTTAAAAAACAGCATGGAACAGCCGGACAACAGCGGAATCGGCCTGAGAAATGTCAGCCGCCGCATTCAGCTCAATTACGGCTCTGAATACAAATTGGAAATCAACAGTAAATACGGCCTGGGCACCACAGTATCCCTGCATCTGCCCTGGCAGCCGGAAAAATCACAGGAGGAGGAATAGCAGATGTTCAATCTATTACTGATCGATGACGATCCCAACATAGTCGATGGAATCGATACAATCATACGGAATAACTTTCCCGGTATCTTTTCAGTCACCAAAGCTTATGACGGGCAGCAGGCGCTGGCCCTTCTTACGGAAAATTATTTCCACATCATTGTTTCCGATATTAAAATGCCTCAATTAGACGGAATTCAGCTTTTGGAACTTCTCCACGATGAAACTATAACGAGCACGACGATCATGCTCAGCGGTTACGATGACTATATGTACATCAGAAATGCACTGAAACTGGGGGCTTATGATTATCTGTTGAAACCAGTTAATATTCAGAATTTTATAGACATGCTGCATTCCATCATTCCCATGCTGCCGGAAGGCGGACAGACGCTTTCCAAAACCAACCTGGCTGCCATTCCCAGACAAGACAGGGCAAATGATTATTTCGACCTGGCCAATTCCGACAACATTTATCTCACGCCGGAACAGGTTAAAGAAGAGTTGCAAAAACTTCAGATTCTCATTTTTGAACTGGACGATGATGAAGTGTGCGGGAAGATAAATTACATCTTTCACCATCTATCAGAGGATTCGGTGAGCAAAGAGCGTTTCCGGCAGCTTTTATCCGACTTTCTCTATTCACTCATGCAGCACAACAGCAGCTTAATAAAAATTGTCGCCCAATATAAACTGACGGACAACGACCTGGCCGCCCATATAAAAAGCCTGCCCTGTTTAAGCCAGCTGAAAGAGAAATTCACCCAGGTGCTTCTTCTCTACATAGACCAACTGGCCGTTTTAAAAAAAAATAATGACGAATATCTGATTAAAAAAGCCCAGGCATACATAGATAAACATTATTCCGAACAGCTGCTGCTGGCCGATATCGCCGCCCAGTTCCGTCTTCATCCGAATTATTTCAGTTTTTTATTTAAGAAATATATGAATATTACTGTAAGGGAATATATTTTGCAGTTAAGGATCAATACGGCAAAAGAGCTGATGAAGGATCCTTCTTTGAAATTGCTGGATATCGCACTGGCGGTTGGATATCAGGATGCGGCGCATTTTAACCGGGCATTTAAAAATGTGACGGGGGTGGCGCCGTCACAGTATCGGAATGGGGTGGAGATAGAAAATTAACATGAGGCGTGAAGGCATTTTCGAAAATGCCTTCACGTTTTACATTAAAACCTCAAGGCTTTTCCGAAAATGCCTTCACGTTTCATGTAAAAAAACAGAGCAGCTTAAAACTTCAAACTCCCAAATTCCCTGAAATGCGCCATATCAAACACCGTAACCTTATCCTCCTCTACCACATAAAACCACTCCCCAATATAGATCCCCCGTATCTGGCTCTGATCTTTTTCTTTTTCTAATTCAAAGAACAGCCGCCTTGTAAATCCCCCGCCTTCCTCGTAAGAATAGACAACATACCGGTCAGACCAGTTTCTGCTGCCCCGGTCATATACTTCAGCTGCAAACCCGATCAAATTTTTATCTGCCGAAATAACCACCGCTTTATGGTTATCCCAAGCCGGTGAATATTCAAAGGAACTCTCTACCGTTTTATCCTTTTCCGTCACATCGGAAGGATTATTGATATCAAACATGGAGAGCTTCAGGCCCTTAAAGTTTCCGGTATCGGGATCGATCTCCCGGCCAATCCCCAATAAGAGTCCGTCAGCATATGGGTGGAGATATTCGGAAAATCCGGTTATCTTCAGTTCCCCTAAAATCTTTGGATTTCTGGGATCTGAAATATCCGCGGAAAACAAGGGGTCCATATTCCTGAACGTCACAAAATAAGCGATATCCCCCATAAACCTTGCGGAATAAATCTGTTCTCCCGGCGCCAGATCCTCAATTTCACCCATTTTCTCTAACTTGCTGTCTAAAATAATCAGTGAATTTGTCTGCTGGCCGCTCTGATGAGATAATGTGGTTACCAGGCGCAGGTTTCCATCGTATTCATCCATGGAAAACTGGTCGTTGAGATAGCCGTCCACATTGCCATGAGCCCGGAATCTTATTGTTCCATCCTCATAGGAGAATTTCATCAACTCGGTATAATCACTTTGATCCGCTTTGTAATCATAAGAAGTATTGCCAATATAGATATTATCCCGGCTCACATAAAAGTGATCGCCTTCCGCATACACTGCCTTACTTTGCACCGCCTGGTCCGGTTTCTTCATATCCACAGAAGATGCAACCAGATAGGAATAACCGCATGGCTGATCCGGAAGATAAATGCAGTTGAGGGGAATCACAGCGCCTCCCACCTTGGGCACATAGCGCTCAATCTCATCCTTTTTGGCCTCCACCTCTGCATAATAATCGGTAAAAAGATAGATATAATCACCGTTTCTGCGGGAGGTGTTATAATATCCGTCCTGGCTTACGGTTCCTAAAAGCTTTGGTTCTTTCGGATCGTTCAAATCATAGGTTTCAATTGTGGTGACGCCTGCACTGTAATCTAAACGAATTACGGAAATATAAGCGCCGTTTATATAAAATTCTTCAATGGTCTTCGCCCCGTTAACCGTAGATGTATCGGGAATAATACCTGCTGTTTCCAGCTTTTCCCCTTGGGCCCTGATGATCTGGATCTTTCCCCTGTCTCCTGACGATACGTAGATATAAGTGCCGTCCGTTTTTACCAGATCCCCTTCGTCCACTCCCTGAACTTGAATATTGGTGCCGGAAAAACCGCTTTCAGCGCCGGTCTCCGCCGTCACAGTTTCCAGTTTAGGGACATCAGGCGCCATCCCGGCCTCTGTGGGCGCTGCTCCGGCCATCGCCCCCAGCCCTGGAGAAACTCCGTCCACACCGGCATCATAGATGACCCCTGTATTCAATATTCTTTCATATTTCTGAATCTGATCGTAGAGTTCTTCATAGCTGGATGCCAGGTAAAGAGCTTCCTCATCTGAGGCGGAGAGCTGATTTTCTTTTTGCGGTTCCCGGGGCGGAAGCATTTCTTCGTTTGCCGGCGCCCCGCCGCCCGGCACCGTTATCCGGCCGGGTAACTGGGTCAGCACGCAGACCGCCAGGACTGCGGCGGCCAGCCCTCCATATCCCCAGATTCGTTTGGAGCTATTTTTTCCGGCTTTGCTGCCTGTTGTTCCATTACTTCCTGCTTTTGTGCTGCTGCCTTTTTTATAATCATTGCGTTCATCCAGTTTCTTCATCATCTGTTCCGGCTCCAAGCCTGCGGGAGTGGGCACAGAATCTGCGGATTTGCGGATTTTATCGAGCATTTCCTCTTGTTTCATATGCATTTCCTCCTATTCTTCCAATCGTTTCTGCATTTTTTCAAGAGCGCGGGAAAGTTTGGAACGCACCGTACTGTCTTTTAAAAACAGGCATTTTCCAATTTCCCGGCTGTTATATCCGCCGAAAACGGACATGGAAACAATCAGGCGCTCCTGTCCGTCCAGTGTAAAAAATGCATTCCTGACATCCTGCGCCTCTTCCACGTTCCACTCTTCCGTTTTCCCAAACGTCTCCTGCAGATCCCCATTCAAATTGACGGTTTTATGTAAATACTCCTTCAGTTTCCTCTTGCACTTAGCAGTGAGTATTTTAAACATCCATGAACGGAAGGCCAGGTCATTCCTCAGTTTTCCGGCTCCCTTCCATGCGTCTGCCACAGCTTCACCCACCGCATCCTCTGCATCCTGCTGATGTCCCAGCGTATACAGGGCAAATCGGTACATATCCTGATATATCTTCTTGTATTGTTCCTCAAAGGTTCCTTTGTCCACTCTCAGCCCCCCTAATGTAATTTTCAGTCCGCTTCGGAGAAGTCACGGGAAGCCTCAATAGTACGGGCCCTCCTCTACAACCGCCGTAAGCATATGAACATTGAAATGCATTTCATATATACAGTGTCAAATTAACAGCCAGGTGTTGCACGAAATAACACTTTATTTGCTTTCATTGTAACAGAAGGAGTAGTATAATGTTAGCATTAGATGTTTTGGTTAGGAGTACACCTCAGATGCTCAAACAATTTTTTAAACACGAAAAATTAATCATACTGTCTGTTTTAGGTGCGGTTCTGCTGATTTTCTGCACCTTGATCGTCTTTCGGAAACAGGTGAACCAGGATATCCGTAAAGATATGAAAAACCAGATTGAGGCGATCCAAAAAAACTGCGTGCGGGAAATCAACAATGAGATGGATTCTTTGAAGTATCTGAATGAAACTACTGCAAACTTCATGTCCAGCCTGTCCTTTGACAACGATTCCGACATCGTTGATATGCTGAATAATTACGCCCGCAGCGCCCATATAAAACGGGCACTTTTTATTACCTTTGATGGAGATATCTATACAAACTACGCCGGAAAAACCGAATTGCCTCCTAACCATGCGATAAAAAATTATAACGGCCTGTCTGCGGTCAGAGGATCGACCTTCACCCAGCCCTGGTATTCGGAAGAACTATGCCAGATGCTTTTCGGCGTGATTTCTCCGATGGCGATAGGAGAACAGTCCGGGCTGCTCATCTCGGCTTATCCGCTTTCTAACTTTTACGACCTCTTTCAAAATGACTTTTTAGGCGGTTCCTCAGAAATCGGCATTCTGAACAGAGACGGCACGACCATATTGGGACGCCGCACAGAAGACTGCAGGAATCAATTCGGGCTTAACGCAGTCAAAGCGTTGGAAGACGGAGGGATTATATTCTCCTATCATTCGGCGGACGGAATTCTGCATGATTTTAAAAATGGAACCGAAGGCTATGCCTCCTATTTTGTAGCCGGCACAGAGCGGCTCTGCTCTTACGCACCTGTCCAGTACAACGGCTGGTACGTAGCCGTCATAGCGCAGGAAAGCATTCTCCGGGAACAGTCGGTTCAGATGGAACGTCATGGAATCTGGCTGGCGGTCAAATTGATTTTCATTATGATAGTGCTGCTGGCAATCATCTTATTTGTCCGTCTCAAGGAGCAACGGCTGGTGCGGGAACATCTGCAGCAGGCTGCCATGATGGATGGATTGACAGGGATTCTCAACAGAGGTACTGCGGAAAACCAGATTATCAGTTATTTGAAACAGGAGGGAAAAGACAAGCCTCATGCGGTCTTTCTCATCGATGTGGACTGTTTTAAGGCCGTCAATGACACCTATGGACATATCATCGGAGACAGCATCCTGCGGGAGCTGGCCCGGCATCTTAAGGAATGTTTCGGCCCGTCCGATATCATCGGGCGGATGGGCGGGGATGAGTTTATTGTGCTGCTTAAGGACTGCAGGACGATGGAAATGATTCAGAAACAGACAAGACGCCTGTTGACGCCCCTCTGCTATACAGATTCCAAAAACGGTGTGACTGTGCCGTTTACCATCAGTGTGGGAATCAGCCGTTATAAAGAGGACGGCGAAACATTCATCGAATTATACCAGCATGCGGACGATGCTCTTTATCATACAAAACAAAATGGACGAAATGGTTATACCATAGAATAAATCCCCCCGGACAGACTGCAATTTTATGAAGGCGGCCTGTGCTGGAGGGATTTATTTTAATTTTATTAAGTTTTCAAATTATTGGAAAATTACAGGATTTTCTAAAAATTCCGTTTTTACCACAATATAAGGGTATGACGGTTCAGTTCCAGTATTTTCTCCTTTGCCCGGTCCGGTTAATTCCGTATCAATGACGATGGAATTTTCAGTCAGATACAATTCCTTGACTGCAATACTGTAGCCGCCTGTTGGCTGCTGGCCGTAGCCGACCACTATGTACAGATTCTGGTCATCGCTGTAGGTAAGTTTAAAGCTCTGCGCCATTTTCTCGGTAATAATCTTCTGAAGCTCTTCAGGAATCTCTGTTTCGCTCATCACGGTAAATTCCAGATCCCTTACTTTCCCGCCATCATCTTTACCGGCGCTGCATCCGCCTAAAAACCTTGCCATCAATACCCACAGTATCATGCTGACTAAAATTACCGCCTTCATGCTCAACGTCTTTTTCATAAAGAACCCCCTCCACAGATTGATTATTATCATTCTATGAGAGAAAGGCTGATCCTATTACAAATATTTGCCGCAAAATAAAAAAACCATTGGAAACGGCTTTTATCCGGCTGCTTTCAATGGCTTTTTTATCACCTTGCTAATCTTCTTTTTTGCTGCACATCTGCAGTCTGTGCTGATATTTCTCCTTGGTAGCCAGACCGCCTCTGATGTGGCGTTCGGATTTATTGATATCCAGAATGATCCGGGCCCTGGCCGCCAGAGATGGATTGATGTGCTCCAGACGGTCAGTAACATCTTTATGTACCGTTGATTTGCTTATCCCAAATTTCTTCGCCGTCTGCCTTACCGTGGCATTGTGGTCTATGATGTAGTTGGCGATAGCTACCGCACGTTCTTCGATATACTCCTTCAAAACTGAATCTCCTGAGGATGTTTTTTACATCATATGCACAAAGCCCAGGGATTAGCACTCTCTGTACGGATTTCCACGGAACCATTTTTAACACCTGCAGCCATTCCCTGCTGCCGTGAATTTAAAAGTAAATGGTTTTCCCCGTTTCCGAGGAACGGTAAACCGCGTCCAGAATCTTCATCGATACAAACGCCTCCTGCGGCAGAACCAGCGGATCCGTATCGTTTAGAACACACTCCACCCACTGCTCAATCTGCCGGAAGCGGGCCAGATCATAATTTTCTTTCGTATCCCCATAGATACCGCCCACATCCAGCCGGTAGCGCGATAGGCTGCCGATGGTCTCGCAGTTGATCCAAAGTCCATCCTCCATATCCGCTCCGCCTAAAGTCCCGCACAGCGTGGATTTCACATAATTATCCCTGGGCATATTGACTGCATAGCTGGTTTCGAGGAACACAACGGCCCCATTTTCCATGACAATATAGGCGAAAGCGCTGTCTTCCACCGTAAAACTCTCCGGGTTCCAGGGAGTAAATTCACCGTTATAGCTGTTTTTAGTTTTTCCCAGCTTATAAAATGCGTTTCCAGTCACGCTGCGTGGTTTAAAATTATCCATCAGCCACAGCGTCTGGTCCAGCGCATGGCTTCCATAATCCAGAAGACATCCGCCGCCGCTCTTCTCCTTCTGCAGAAATACACCTGTCGTAGGCGCTCTTCTGCGCCTGACAGCATGGGCTTTTGCCATATAAATATCTCCCAGAAATCCGTCCCGGCAGAGTTCTTTCAGCCGCATGCATTCATTCTTAAACCTGTGCTGAAGCCCATAGGTCAGTTTTCTGTCCGATTTCTGCCACACCTCCATAACCTGCCCGGCAGATTTTACATCCAAAGAAATGGGTTTTTCACAAATCACATGTTTTCCCGCCAAAAGGGCCGCTATGGTGATCTGTGCATGGGTCTTGTGGGCCGTACAGATATGTACGATGTCAATCGCAGGATCTTCCAAAAGCCTGCGGTAATCCTTATAAACCCTGCTGTCCCCGGTTCCAAACCGCTGTCTGGCCCGTTCCGCCCTGCTCACGTCAAAATCACAGAAACCCGTAATCTGAACCTTTCCCGTTTTCTCAAGGCCCTTCATATGTTTTTGAAATGCAATGTCCCCGCAGCCAATGATGCCTGCGCGCAGTTCTTCTTTTCCCATGACGTCTCTCCCTGGTTTAAAGAGTGCTGGATTCCTCTGATATACTCCCTCGATCTGATAATCCCTCTCTTAGTCTGTTCCGTACTTCCCTGGTAATCCGGGTCTTCATTTTCAATGCTCATCACCCCGTCATATCCGATTTCATCCAAAACCGCCATGATCTTCTTCCAGTCAATTTCACCCTTTCCGGCAATGGCGCTGTTCCAAAAGCCATCCTTATGCTTATTGGAAAACTGGCGGTTGTAGATTCCATACCAGTTTAACAGAGGGGCACAGATCACCGTGTCCTTGATGTGGAAATGAAAAATCCTGTCCCTGAACTTTTTAAGCACCGTTTCATAGTCGATCAGCTGCTTTACCAGATGGGACGGGTCAAAATTAATCCCGAAATTCTCCTGGGGCAGGATCTTGAATATCTCTTCCCATAGTTCCGGCTGATAGCATAAAGTGCCCGGCACTCCCTGTATCTGCCACCCCTCCATCACACAGTTTTCAAATGCTATTTTAATCCCTTTTTCTTTGGCATAATCCAAAACAGGAGGAAACGTCTCTTCCAGCTCTTTAAAATTCCCCCGCACATCCAGGTCGATATTTCGTCCAATGAAGGTGGAAACCAGCGGACAGTCCAGCATCCTTGCGGCGTCCACACAGCGCATCAGGTGGCTGATTACCTGCTTTCTCCTCTCCAGGTCCCGGTCCAGCGTATTTTCATAATATCCTATGGCTGAAATCTTCACTCCATGTTCTTTTAAAGCCGTCCTAATCTCCGGGACCTGCCGGTCCAGATGGGCAAAATCGATATCGTGAACGGCAAAATTTCTCGTTTCGTCCCCTGCAGGCCATGCCCCGATTTCTATATAGCCGAACCCCTCTTTACCGGCCAGCCGGATTTTTTCCGTCAGAGACAGGCCGGGAAAACAGGAAGTATAAAAACCAAATTTGTCGTTCATCAGCTCTTCCTTCTTTTTTCCGAATCGCTCAAAATGATTGCAGATACGATGATAACGCCTGAAATCGCCGTCTGGGCGTAGGACCATACATTTAAAATGTTCATGGCGTTATTGATCATTCCCAGGAAAATAACTCCCAGAATCGCTCCCCCCACGCTGCCTTTTCCGCCTGCCAGGGTAATTCCGCCCAGAATTGCCGCCGTCATGGCATTCAGCGAATAGTCGCTTCCTGCCGTAGCCGACACCGTGTCCAGCCTGGCCGCAAAGACAACCGCGCTTACAAAAACCGCAAAACTGGCGAAGGTATAGGCAAAGATCTTAACCCGGTCCACATTGATTCCCGATAAAAAGGCATTGTATTCATTTCCGCCCACCGCAACCACCTGTCTGCCGATTCTGGTCCTGTTTAAAAGCACCGACGCCAGAATGATCATGGCTAACAGCACGAAAACCATGATGGGGATGATCCCGAAAATCCTGGTTCTGCTGAGCACCGTAAATGTCCCCTTCAGCCCAATATAACTCCCTTCCGTGAGAATCAGCGCCATGCCGAAATAGACCTGGGACAGGCCCAGCGTGATGATCATGGGGATGCATTTGCTCTTGCTGACGATAAAACCGTTTAAAAGGCCGCATGTCAGTGACACAGCCGCACCGGCTGCGACTGCGGCAACAGGGCTGTATCCGCCCTGGATCAGCCTGGCCATAACCGCTGCACAAAACGCCATCATATTTCCCAGGGACAAATCCACACAGCCGGTCAGAATGACAAAAACAGCTCCCATGGTAATGATTCCCAGCACAGTCACCTGCTGAATGATCGTAATCAGGTTGCTGACGTCAATAAACGCCGGATTAATGGCCGTCACACAGACTGTGAGCAAAAGGATTGCAAATACCAATAACAATTTGTGGTTCGTCCAGTTTATTTTTTTCATTCTTTCACTCATCTATCCCACTCCTAAAGCAGCTTTCACGATTTTTTCCTCGGTGATCTCTTCCCTTAAAAATTCCTGTATGATCTGCCCGTCCCTCATAACCAGAACCCGGTCGCTCATGGAAATCAGCTCCGGCATTTCCGATGAAATCATGATCACGCTCTTTCCCTGCTTTGCCAGATTATTTATGATCCTGTAAAACTGTGATTTGGCGTTGATGTCAATTCCCCTTGTGGGCTCATCAAAAATATACAGAGACGCCTCTGAGAAAATCCACTTTGCCAGAACCACCTTCTGCTGGTTTCCGCCGGACAGGTATTTTACCTCCTGGCCGTACCCGCTCATCTTCACTTTCAGACCGTCTAAAATGTCCTTTACCATGGATGGGAACCGGTTCTGGTTCACAAAAAATGTCCTGATCTTGTTCCGGAACCCTACAAGGACCGCATTTTCAACCACACTGTGATCCAGCATCAGCCCCTGGTGCTGCCGGTCTTCCGTGATATGGGCGATTCCTTTATCAATGCTTTCGCCCGGATTTTTAAACGCCGTTTTCTCTCCGTTCAAGATCACGTCTCCACCGTAGTATCTGTCCACCCCGGCAACCGCCCGGATCACCTCGGTTCTCCCCGAGCCCACCATCCCGGCAAATCCCAGTATTTCCCCTTTTCGAAGGTAGAAGCTGACCTTCGGCGAAGAGGCTTTCAACTTCAAATCCCTGACTTCCAGCACCGTTTCCCCGATTTTTGCAGGCTCTTTTGTGAAAAACTGTTCCACCGGCCTTCCCACCATATCCTTGGTGATCACATCCAGTTTTGTATCCCGGTTTCCATTGTCATAGCTGTTTACCACCAGTCCATCCCGGATGACCGTAATCCGGTCCGCGATGGATACCACTTCATCCAGATAGTGGGAAATGTAGATCACGCTGATCCCTTTTCCCGCGATCTCCCGGACCAGTTCCAGCACTTTTCCAGAATCCTTTTTATTAAACATGGAGGTGGGTTCGTCCATAATCAGAATTTTGGGCCCAACCGCCAGCGCCTTTAATATCTTCACATACTGTTTTTCAGAAATGGACAGGGTCTCCACGATCCGCTCCGGGTCCAAAGACACATGAAAGGTATTGAGCAGTTCCCCGATCCTTTTTTTCATTTCCTCCCGGTCAATCAGGCCGTATTTTCCCACAATCTCATGTCCTACGAATATATTTTCCGTAACGGTCATGCAGTTTACCAGGAAATTCTCCTGGGGAATGATCACGATCCGGTTCTCCTCCGACAGCCTGGGTGTGAGAGAGGAGAAATGCTTCTCCCCAATCACGATTTCCCCGCTGTCAGGCACATAAGCCCCGGACAGAATCTTCATCAATGTGGATTTTCCCGCCCCGTTTTCGCCTACCAGACAGTGGATTTCCCCTTCATACAGATCAAAACTGATGCGGTCCAGGGCCGTCACGCCTGAAAATGTTTTCCGGATATTCTTCATCGCAATCACCGGATGCTTATCTGCGTAATCAAACATTTTCTCCTCCCTCCGGCTTCGTTATTCTGCCCTCATTATTCCGTCTTCGTCACTCTGCCTTCATCACTCCGCACCGGCCACTTCTTCCCAGCCCATAACCTGAGCCGCCTTGCCCGGATCATCCCATGGCACCAGTTGATCGATCTCTTCTTTCGTCACAATAATTGTCTGGTTCGGCGTATACTCGGGAAATTCCTGCTGTCCCTCCACACAGTAATCGTACAGGTTCTTAAAGGTCTGCAGCCCCTGCATGGCAACCGAGTTGCTGAACAGAGCGTGAATGCCTCCGGCTTCCAGAAGTTCAATGTCGGAAGGGCTGCCCCCTGTGGACAGAATCGGCACTTCCATCCCGGCTTCCACCAAAGCGTTATGGACCCCTTTTGCCATCTGTCCGTTCTGGGCGATGACCAGATCAAACTCCTGCCCCCTCTGGATCAGGTTCTGGGTCACGTTCATGGCCGGTTCCGCTTTGAAATTCCCGTACTCCTGAGCCACGATATTCACATGGTAAGTCTCCTGCGCATCCTCAATTCCCTTTATGTATTCCTCCGTAATCCCCATCCCCTGGGAACCGGCACAGTAATAAACCTTCGCATCCGGCCTGTTCTTCCCGATCCATTCAATGAAATCATATCCTTTTTGGTAATATAGGTTTCCGCAGGCGGAAATGATGTCTCCCCAGCTTTCATCCGGCGCCATATTTTCCACGGTAATCGGTATTCCGGCGTCATTTGCCATGGTGATCAGGGTTTTGGCCTGGTCGATGCTGATGGGGTACAGGGAAATTCCGTCCACTTTCTTGGCGATCAGGTCTTCCATGGCCGCAATGGACTTTTCCAAATCCCCGCCCGGGTCCTGGATAATGGTCTCCACTCCCAGCTTATCCCCCGCATATTCAAAGGCCTTGGCGCTGTAACTGTTCCACAAATCCTTCATGTCGAAAGCGATGTAGCCAAAGGTATAAGTTTTGTCCCCGCCGCTGCCTTCCGTTCCATCTGCCCCAGACGTTCCTGTTGCCCCGGCCGTTCCATTTTTCCCAGTCGTTCCGGCCGCCGTTTCCGCCGTTTTCTCTTCCGTCCCAGCCGCCGGCGCCTTCTGGCAGCCGGCCAGGGAAATGAATAGCGCTGTGGAAACCAGAACAGAAATCATCCGCCTGACCGTTTTCGCCGCTTCTTTTGTTTTTTTCATATATTCCTCCATTCCGGGGCATTTTATAACTGGGGATGGCATATCTAAACTATTTTTGCCGTCAGAGGATCCGTAACGCCCCTCACAAATCCTTTCATTTCCCCATAAGTTTCATTTGATTTACGGATTACTGTATTCCATAGCGGAATCCCTGATAATAATCGTTGGTTTTAACAGGATATGCTGCTTGCTTTTCTCCATGGGATTCTCAATCTCGTCCACCAGGAGATTCACCGCAATCTGTCCCATTTCCTCCACCGGGTGGGAGATTGTGGTCAATGGAACCGGAAAGTACTCGCTCTCCCGGTTATTTCCATAGCTGACCATAGATATATCCTCCGGTATGGAATATCCGGCTTCCATTATGGCCTTCATCGCTCCGTTTGCCATGGTATCATGGGAAACGAACATGGCAAACGGGGGCTTGTGGTCCTTCAGCACCTCCTTCATGCGCACATAACCGCCGTATTCCAGATTCTCCTCACCGGTATAAATGCAGCCGTCATCATAACTGATCCCATAGTTTTTCATCGAGTTTTTAAAATTTTCAAGCTTATACTGATCCGCGATATACTGCCCTAAATAAATGATCTTCTCATGTTTCAGCCTGTGCAGATACCCGATAGCCAGGTCCACCCCCAGGCTGTAATCGATGGAAACCATGCTCTTATCCGTCAGGTCCAAAGAAGTGTCAATGTATATGACCGGCTTGGTTATCATCTTTTTAATGATTTCATAATGGGCCTTGTACTGGTCCTTGTTGTACAGGCACATGAGCAGTCCATCGATCTGTTTGTCTGAAAACAGCTTAAGAAAATAAATTTCATCCTCATAACAGTAATTGGTTTGCGCAACCATCAGAGCATATCCCAGCTTCTTGGAATTTCTCTCCACCGAGCCGATGATGTTCCTGTAATAGTTGCACCGGTCAAAAGTGGGGGCAATCAGCCCCACCGTCTTATTCTTTCTTTTCTTCTGCTGGTTCACCGCCTTTTTATCAAAATACCCGATCTTAAATGCAATCTCCTGAATCTCTTTTTTCCTGGCTTCACTGATCTGATAGCTGTCCTTTAAAGCCCTGGAAACTGTGGATTTGCTCACTTTCGCAATCTCAGCAATATCATCTATGGTTGGCATCCGGCTTACCTCTCACAAACTGGTTTTTCTGCTTCTAACGAAAGCATAACATACAGATATTAGGGTACGCAACAAAGAGTTGCGCATCATTTTACGCAACATACGGTTTTTTACGCAACAAATAACGAAACTTTTTAGCATTTTCTAACAATTGGAAAAATTGGCAATTTCTCCCTTAACACTGCTGTTGTTACAGTTCACGGCCCCCGCTGTTCGGGCTGATGTCTGCGATTATCCGTCCGCGATTGACACAGAATGACAAAAAAAGGTATAATCAGACATAGATTTCAGGAAAGCCTTGGAAGCTGCGCCAAGGTTTCCGCAACAGACAAACGGGAGGGGAAAAATGACAGAATATCCGGATATTTTTAAAAAGGAGAACCTGACAAAGGAAGAGCGGAAATGTATCTGCAACCAGCTCATGACTACAGAAATCCACATGGAACAGCTCATACTGAAGCATTTCACCGATGAAGATTTCAGAAAAGTCTGGAAGTATAAGATAGGCGGGGGAGTGATAGGCGGCAAGGCCTGTGGCCTCCTCATGGCGAGGAAACTGATTGAACTGAACCTGCCGGAGTATGCCGGATATCTGGAACCCCACAATTCTTACTTTGTGGGCACGGATGTATTTTACAGATATCTGGTTCTGAACCGATGCTCCGAGTTAAAGGCCAAGCACCGGCTGTTAAAAGAGCATTTTCAGGAGACCGAAGAACTGACAAACCGGCTGAGAAACGGCGTCCTTCCCGATGATATCCGGGAAAAACTGGGGGAAATGCTGGACCGGTTAAGCGCATCGCCCATTATCGTCCGTTCCAGCAGCATTATGGAAGACGGATACGGCAATGCGTTTTCCGGCAAATACGAATCCATCTTCTGCATGAACCAGGGGAGCCGGGAGGAACGTTTAGAGGAGTTAGAGGACGCCATACGCCGTGTCTACGCCAGCGTCATGAACGAGCAGGCCATTGAATACCGAAGGAAACGCCGCCTCCTGGATGTGGATGAACAGATGGCTCTGCTGATCCAGCCTGTGGCAGGACAGGTTTACGACCATTTTTACTTTCCGGTGGCCTCGGGCATGGGCTGTTCCTACAATCCCTATAAATGGATGGAATATTTAAACCCGGAAGCCGGGATGTTACGCATGGTTTCCGGCCTTGGCACCCGGGCGGTGGAACGCACCCCGGGAGACTATCCCCGCCTTATATGCCTGGACCGGGCTCAGGCCAGCCTGCGCACCACCATGGCCGAGCGCCACAAGTTTTCCCAGCGCCAGGTGGACGTGCTGGACTTGGAAAGCAAAAAACTCTGCACTAAACCGCTGGAACAGATCATCAGCCTGCTGCCCGCCTGGCAGAAGAAAATGATCCTGAGCCACGATACCGAAGCGGAAGAACTGCTGGCCGAACGCCGCGTTTACCGGAATGTCCTCTTTGCCGACTGCCAGGGCCTTGTAAACAATCTGGACTTTGTACATATGATGCGTGATCTGATGAAAATGCTGGAAACGGCCTATGAACGGCCGGTAGACATCGAATTTGCCGTCACCAGCCCGTCAGAAGGGGTGTTGAAGCTGAATCTGCTTCAATGCCGCCCCCTCCAGGCCGTCCAGTCAGGGCAGGTACATATACCGGAAGGGGTGGACAGGGAATTTTTATTCGATATCCGCCGCACCTCCATGCGCCGCTCCAAGGAAGAGCGGATCGATTATATCGTGTGGGTGGACCCCCAGCACTACTATGAATATCCATACAGTAAAAAGCCGGATGTGGCGCGGCTGATCGGGCGGATCAACCAGCATTTCGAAGACACCGATTATAAACTCATGCTGCTGGTTCCGGGCAGAATCGGCACCTCCTCTCCGGAACTGGGAGTTCCTGTGACCTATTCGGAAATCAGCCAGTTCAACTCCCTCTGTGAGGTGGCCTATGACAAAGCCGGATACCACCCGGATCTGTCCTACGGCAGCCACATGTTCCAGGACATGGTGGAGGCGGACGTCTATTACGGCGCGATCAACGACAACAGCAAGACCCGCCTGTACCAGCCCCAGCTTCTGAAACAGTATCCCGAAGTCCTCGGGGAACTATGCCCTACAAAACCCGAACTGGCTGAGATCATAAAGGTATATGATGTCAGCGGCCAGAACGCCAGCCTGATTCTGGATTCAAAGGAGGGACGGGCGGTCTGCCGGATTAAGGGAGCCTGACCTTACCCAGAAACACTAAAGAACAGCGCCTGCAAATCTGTGGGCGCTGTTCTTTGATTACTGATTATTTCTCGGTTTATTAGTCCTTGTCTCGAATGCAGATTTCCCGTTCTCTCCTATGCCATGGGCTTTTCCAAAATACTTACTACCTCACCGTTATTCACCCTGAAGAAAAAGGGCATTCCCGGCCGGGCATCTTCATAGGTATTGATATATTTTACAAATAACGCTTTGCTGGTTGTGGTTATCTTCACATCTTCGAAGTCCTCGGAGTCCACAAAATCCCTTCCCCAGTCAATGAAATGATAGACCGTATCTTTTGTCAGGGTAAAGGTCTTCGTTTCGCTGTCCCCTTCATAAATGAAATAACCGTCAGGAAGATCATTTTCCGTGAGGTTCAGTTCTTTCATCCGGTCAGCATCCTCTGCAGTGATGTACTCTGCGCTGTCCACTTCCACCTTGTCCCCATCAATCTTTCTGATAAACCCACAGATTTCCTTTTCACGGTCCGTGGAAACTGTGGTGGCGCTTTCCGCAGAAAATGCCCCGGAAGCCGCCCCGGATACTGATCCCGATACGCCCGGATTATTCCCGATTTCTCCTATAAAATTGATCCCGCTGTAAGCCGGACTCTTGATTCCGGAAAATGTCTGCGTCTTTTCATCATAAGTATAATCCGTGATCTCATATTTCGCGGTCCTGACGTCCTTTAAAATGATATGAAGTTTATCTTCCTTATCGGTCATCACAACTGCTGACGGAACTCCTAACTGGACCTGCTCATCAAACAGCCTGAATTCCCATTCGCCGGAAACTGCCTTTATCAGAAAACGGCTGCTGTCATCCATCAGCAATTCCCCATTTACATCCATTTCACCCGCAGCACACAGTTCCAGCTTCCAGTCCCCGTCCCCGAATTGAAACGGAAGGCTGGAGTACAAAATCATGTCTTCCGGCATTTTGGCCGGAGCTGTCTTCATGATCACCACCGTCTCTGTCTGACCGGCAGTCTTTTCATGACCGTCATCCTTGTCTGATTCTTTACCTGCCTCATTGCCTGCTTTTTTTCCGGCTTCATTACCGGCGCTAATACTGTTTCCCCCTGACGTAACTATCTCCTGTACAGACGCTTTTGTCTCTTCAGCCTGCCCACTACCGCATCCTGATAATAAGGCGGCAATAAGAATTACTACACCCCATCGCTTCATCTGTATCCCCCTTCGTATATTTATCTGAAACATCTATATAAAAATACAATAATATCTATAATTTAGTATACATGATGCCAAAGAGGGACTACAATTAATTATCTTTTAACAATTTTTACGATTTTATGCAGTAAATCCCGTCAAGCCATTCTTTAACAGCCGATAATCAAGGGGAGGCACCTTTTAATCATTCAAATTACTACTGTTTTTAAACTTAGATGGCGATACCCCTTTCACCTTTTTAAAGGCCCGGCAGAAGTTTGCGTTATCACTGTATCCAATCCTTTCCCCAATCTCATATAAATTCAGATTAGTGGAATGAATCAGTTCACATGCCTTTTCAATCCTAAGGTTTTGAAGGTACTGGCTGAATGTAGAACCGGTTTTAGACTTAAACAGGGTGCTGAAATAGTTGGGATGAAAGCCCAGATAACTGGCGGTTGACTGCAGGGAAAGATCCTGGTTAAAATTCTCTTCTATATATTTTTTAGCCTTTTGTATGGTATAGTCATCATGACCGCTCAATTTCTCCACGATTTTAGTCAGGTACAAATCCATAATCCTGATCATGTCCTTATGAAGCTGGCTGGCCGATGTAACATTTCTGATCGTCAGGATAATATCGTATTCCGTAAATTTGTAGTCACTGACGGTCTGGATAAAGGAGTTGCTTTTTCCCATAATGGAATAAATTAAATTCATAAGCTGCTGCTTAAATTCCGAAACCGGTGCCGCGTCGCTTCCAGCCTGCAGAAACAGCCTTTTCAATAAGCTTGAAAAACCTTTTAAATCATATTCGCAGAAGGTATCCGCCAGACGTTCCATGGCTTTTTCATAGGGAAATTTCTCCCCTAAATCAGAAATCCCCATCCCTGTTCCGGGCATATCATAGAAGAACTGATCCAGGGCCCGGATACATCTGCCGTATTGGGCTGGTAAGTCCCTGGCCGGCGCCGGTTTTGGGGAAATACCGTATTTTATCCGGTTTATATTAAAATACGGTATGATCTGGTCAGCCGGAAAACCGCACTGTTTTTTTGAGAAGAAAGCCATAGCCCAAAATCCCTTGTATTCTCCCTGTATTGCCACCCAGTTTTCCATACCATCTATATGGGACATGGCCTCTTTTAACTGAACGAACAGAAGCTGCTTATCCGCTTCCCTGTTCAGATTATTCTGTAATGCATCCAGGATAACCAGCCAAAAAAGCTGGTCTTCACATAAAGAATATTCCCTGAAAAGGACTGTTTCCCGTTCAGATCCGGAAAGGAGCCGGGTAATGCTTTTTTGCTGCATAAAAAACTGTTTTTCCATATTTTCCAATATGGACGGTTCGAAACCATGTACAATGCTCTGCATATTGATCTTCTTAACACAGGATTTTAAAACCTGGGCAAACTCTTCTAAAACCAACGGTTTCAGAAGATAATCTACAGCCCCCATCCTCATGGCCTGACGCACCAGATCATAATCATCAAAGCCGCTGATCATCACAACCAGCCCCTTATACTGAAGGTCTTTCAGCTTTTCCAGCATTTCCACTCCTGTACAGAGCGGCATTTTTACATCCGCCAGCACCAGATCCACCGGTTCCGAACAGACCGTCCCTACCGCCTCAATTCCATTTTCAGCTTCCGACAGACGGATCTCTTCCCCAAGGATCTCCCTAATACAGTTCATCACCTCATATCTTATACTTTCTTCATCGTCCACCACAAGAATATGCAGCATATCATACCTCACCCTCTTCAGTAATCAGCGGTATTTCAACCGTCACCATAGTTCCGTTTCCGGGAACGGACTGGATCTTTATCCCATATCCCTCTCCATAAGACAACCCGATTCTCCTGTTTACATTTTTTATTCCTATGCTCTTAAAATCATCATTCCGTCCATACAGATAATCATTCAGGCGTTCCAGAATCCCAGGTTCGATCCCTTTTCCATTATCCGTAATGCGGAATACTATATTTTTATCAGAGCGGCTGCCAATCACCTCAATCATTCCATTGCCCTCAATAGACTGAATCCCATGGTACAGGGCATTTTCCACGATAGGCTGGAGAACCAGGCGGATCATGCGGCAGGAATAGAGCTTCGGCTCAATAAAGACGTGAAAGCTGACCCGGTTCCGGTAATGAAGCTTCTGAAGGCTGATATAGTCATTCAGATGATTCATCTCCTGTTCCACGGTCACATAATCGCTTCCGGCCGTCACGCCATACCGCAGTATCTTTGACAGCAGATATGCCATTTGGCTGAGATCCTCCTCTTCATGGCGTTTCGCGGAAGCCCGTATGGTTTCCAAGGTATTGTATACAAAATGCGGGTTGATCTGCGCCCGAAGCATCTGAAGTTCCGTTTGGGCCTGAATTGTCTGTTTTTCATAGACTTCGTGGATCAGACAGTCGATCTCTTTAGCCATAGTATTAAAGGAATGGGCGAAATCACTGAGTTCATCATGGCTGTCATCCTCCACAATACAGGAAAAATCTCCGGTCTGAATTGTCTGGCAGGCCTTTTCCATCCGGCTGAGCGGTCCGGTAATGCTGAGAACCGTCCGGTTCATCAAAAGCATAAAACCGAAGAAAAACACCAGCAGAATCCCTAAAGGCAGAGCCTGGTATAAAAGCCCATCACGGATGATAGGCGCATAAGGGGTTTCCAAAACCGCCAGATATCCATTAGGAAAAAGCGCATAATTATAAAAGTATCTTTGCCCCTGTCTGTTGACGGAAACATGATTCCTCTCTATGACTTCCCTGTTTTTATCTGTATCTATTTTACCGGCCAGGGATTCATAAACTGTACCTTCCACATCCCCCTGTATCATATATCCATCTGGATTAAACAGCCCCATCTTCTGTTCCTGATAGGACCGGTTGTTTAAAAAATACTGGCGGCTGGATTCCAGGCTGATACTGGCAGCGATCAGGCCCACCGGCGCTCTGTGTTCCACACGCATGATCGCCCTGGCCGCACAGAGACCGTTTTCGCGCGGCTCCAAACCAAGATCGGCTAAATTCCCTGCAGTCCTCATTGTCATGGAGCCCATCCGTGCAAACGTGTCAGTCACCCAGGGCAGTTCCATATCGCCTCTTACCACGCTCGTTGACGATACGCTTTGACTCCGCTTTAATCCGGCTCCGTTTCTTTCATATACTGCAATTACATCCAGATTCGGATAAAGCATCATCATTTTTGTGAAATTGCTTTCCGTTTCCGTGTAATATGCCAACACTTCCGTATCGTTGTGATTCTCTGTGGAAAGATATTTATAGAGATAGGTAGGCTCCGGGCTTCTCAGTACCGGAAACTTAGTTACGGAATCCAGCGCGCTGAATGCCCGGTTAATATCTTCTGCATATTCATTGATGATACGGGAATTTAAAGACAGGGCCTGTTCTTCCGAATCCTTCACATAGTTAATCATCATATAACTGCACCAAATGAACAGAAGAGTCGTTATGACAATATAAAGACATCTGAGTCTGGTTTTAATAGACACTTTTCTCAATACCAAAAATTTTTCCATGCTTCCCCTCCTGTATTTTAAGAATAATGTGGATGAATAAATTCGTCAAGATGAATCCAATGATCTTATATCATGACAATAAATCTGAGCTGCGGCAATTCACAGCGGAACGCAGTTTTGATATAGTACTTAACAGAGGTTAACAAATACATATAAGAAACACAGGAGGGAAAGGATTATGAAATTTAAAAGAATTACCGCTCTGATGACTGCCGCAGCCCTGGCAGCGTCCATGACTGCCTGCTCTTTTGGCAGCAAACCGGATTCCAGCCAGAATACACAGGAAAATACCGCCGGGAAATCAGAAACACAGGCCGCCGGTTCCGGAGAAAAGATCAAACTGGAATACTATTCCCACAAATCAGAGACGGAAGCTATCCTGGCCATGGATCTGATTATTGAGGCCTATGAAAAAGAACATCCCAATGTGGAGATCACCCAGACTTCCGTACCGGATGCCAAAACTGTGCTTTTAACCAGAATTGCTTCCAACGACATGCCTGACATCGTGAGTTTTTCTACCAGCGCAACTTATGACCAGTTGTTTGAAGACGGCTTGTTAACAGAGATTACCGGACAGGATTTTCTGGATAATATAAACCCCACAGCCATTGAAATGGCAAAATATGACGGAAAGCTGTACCGCCTCCCAATCGCCCTCAGTTCCTGGGGTATTTACTGCAATAAAGATATGTTTGATCAGAATAATATCGAACTTCCAACCACCTATGAAGAGCTGATGGACGCATGCGAAAAACTCCAGGCCGCCGGGATCACCCCATTTATAAATGAAGATAAAGAAACCTATATGATCGGTCAGCGTATGGAGCGTATGGTCGGAATCATTAATAATAACAGTGATGAAGAATTCAGAAAAATCGCTGCCGGCGAAATGTCAGCAAAGGATTCCAGCACATTAAACGCTTACGCAAATGCCATACTGGACATGAAGAAATACGGCGCGCCTGATTCTTTAGGCGTGGATCACCAGTCTGCTATTGCGGATTTTGTCAATGGAAAAGGAGCCATGTATGTTTTTGTTACTTCCGGTTTAGTCAGCATGAAATCCAGCAGCCCCGATATGAACATTGCCATGATCCCCTATCCGGATCCTACGGGAATCAATAAAAAAGTCCCGATCAGCATAGATACCAACTTCGCTGTATTCACCGGCTGCAAGCACTCTGATGATGCCCTTGATTTCCTGCGTTTCCTCTCCACCACGGAGGCGGGACAGATTTATGCGGATAACGAAGGATCTCCCAACATGGTAAAAGGCGTTAACTACAATGTCCCTGAATTTAAGGCAGTTACGGATAAAATGGATGCAGGCGACATGTTTGAATCTCCAAATGCCATCTGGCCAAGCGGCTTGAGAGAAGATATGCGCACACCAGCCCAGCAGCTTTTGATGGATGGAGATATTGATACATTCTTAGCTTCCTGCGGCGAAGCTATTACAGCAAAATATAGTGAAGAGTAAGCATAAGTAAATCCGGCGGTGCGCATTCCAATTGCCCACCGCCGTACTCATTAAAAATCTTACAGGAGGAACATTATGGCATATCATTCCGGACCGCACAGGAGAAAAAGGCCCACAGAAAAAGCCGTGACATTTGCATGTTTTACCATCCCGGGCCTGATTCTGTACAGCATATTTTTCATACTTCCCATAGGCATGGGAATCTATTACAGCATGACCAACTGGAACGGCATCAGTCCTAAATTTGACTTTATCGGATTTAAAAACTATGCAAAGCTGTTTGCCGACAAACGCTTTTTCAAATCCCTCACTTTTAACCTGCAATACAGTATTCTGCTGATCGTCGGCATTGTAAGCCTGAGCCTGATTCTGGCTCTTCTGCTCAACAGCAAGATAAAGGGAATCACAACGTTTCGTGCATTTTACTTCCTGCCCGCAGTATTAAGCGCCATGACCGTCGGCCTTATCTTCAACCAAATCTTCTACCGCATGCTTCCGGTAATCGGTAAGTCTCTGCATATTGAAGTTCTCAGCACCAACATTCTGGCAAATCCTGACCTGGCCATCTATGGAATCCTGTTTGTAAATATCTGGCAGGGGTCGGCCATCCCCACAGTGTTGTTTTTGGCAGGTCTTCAGACGATTCCTGTGGATTTATATGAAGCGGCCGCTCTGGACGGAGCCAGCAGCTGGCAGCGTTTTAAGAAAATTACAGTGCCATTTCTGATTCCTGTCCTGAGCGTGGTACTGGTCATGGTGCTGAAAAGCGGAATCATGGTATTTGACTATGTAAAAAGCCTCACCGAAGGCGGACCGGCCGGTAAAACGGAAAGCATTGCCATGCTGATCTATAATCAGGGTTTTGTGGAGAACCGTTACAGCTACAGCATTGCCATAGCGATTGTTACCGGCCTGATTATCTGCGCCATCTCGGTCGCACAGATTACAATATCAAATAAAAAGAAGGTGTGATTGATTATGATACAGAAAAAAACAGCCAAATTAGCCGTATATCTGGTTCTAGTTTTCGGCCTGCTTACCATTATGACGCCGCTCTATATCACGGTAGTGACCACGTTTAAAACAGCCTCGGAAAGCACCAAAAGCTTTTTTACTTTTCCAAAAGGCCTCTATCTGGACAGCTATGTGGAAATATTAAAAAATCCCAAGTTTTATTACGCTCTCAGAAATACCTTCTGCATCACCCTGGCCGCTCTGGCCGGAAATATGCTGATCATGCCGATGATGAGTTACGCCATTTCGCGGTCCATGGGCGTCAGCAGATTATACCGGGGTATTTATTACTTTCTTCTTATGGGGATTTTTATACCTTTTCAGGTACGCATGATGCCGCTCGTAAAGCTTATGAGCGCCTTCCATTTAACAAATGCAGCCGGAGTTGTTGTCTTATATATCGCTTATGCCACCTGTGAAAGTGTATTTTTATATGTCGGCTTCCTCGCTTCCATACCTACGGAACTGGAAGAGGCCGCCTATATCGACGGCGCTTCCACCCTGCAGTCCTACAAATCTGTGGTTTTTCCGCTATTAAAGCCCATGATGGCCACCGTTTTGATCCGTGAAGGGCTGATGATGTGGAATGACTTCATGATGCCCCTTGTTATGTTGAACCGCAATCCATCCAGTTGGACACTGACCATATTTCAGTATAATTTCCAGTCGGAATTCAACATTGATTACGGCCTGACATTTACCTGTTTTGTTTTGTCCAGCCTCCCCATTGTCATTTTCTACATCTTTATGCAGAAAAATATTATCGGAGGCATGACAAGCGGCGCCGTAAAACTATAAAATAACACGAAAGGAGTTCCAGTATGAAAATCAAATACTACGGAACAGCGGCTGCGGAAGGCTGGCCCTCTGCTTTCTGCAGATGCCCGGCCTGCCAAAAAGCCAGAAATGCCGGCGGCCGCAATATCAGAACCCGCTCCCAGGCCCTCATAGATGACACACTTTTAGTAGATCTGCCTCCAGACACAGCCTGCCATGAATTTTATCAGGGCCTCCCCCTCCCTGATATCACTTCTATGATCGTCACTCATTCCCATGACGACCATTTCTATCCTCAGGAGCTGATCAACAGGGCGGAACCATTTTCCCACGGCTTAACCGCGCCTTTGCAGATATATGGAAACAATTCCGTTTTTTCAGCTTATAAATGGGCGGCAAAACAGGATGAACGACTCCTGAAAGCCACGTCATTCCACCAAATTGAACCTTTTATTTCATTTAAAACTGCCGACCACACCATAACGGCCTTGCTGGCCAACCATAAAAAAGACGAACGTTGTTATGTCTACCTGATCGAGCATCAGGGAAAGGCACTGCTATATGCCAACGATACCGGCCTCTTTCCTGAAACCACCTGGGATTATCTGAAAGGACGGCACGTAGACCTGGTAAGCATGGACTGTACCATGGGAAAACACCGGGACGGAAATTACCATATGGGATTAGAGGATGACAGAGAAATGGTTCGCCGTCTGGCTTCCTTTGGCTGTATCGATGACCGCACGATCTGCGTAATCACCCATTTTTCCCATAATGGTGAGCTGATTTACGATGAAATGGCAGAGTATGCGGCTGAGTATGGGTTTCTTACAGCTTATGACGGGTTTACTGTTGAATTTTAGTACAATATATCTATTTTTTACATGAAGGGTGAAGGCATTTCTGAAAATGCCTTCACCCTTCATGTAAAAAACTTCACATCGTGCTTCAAAGAAGCCCCCTATTCATCGTCCTCTCCACGGATCATGCTCTTGTTGTCATCCACTCCCTTTCTCGCATGCACAATCCCGTATTGTCTCCCTTTAATGGCATATTTGCTCCGTTCCTCATCGGAATACATACAGTAAAACTCCCTGCCGTCTTCAGTATGTTTTCTTTCCGGATGCAGATCAGCCACCTCATCGGGAATTCCGTTTTTAGAGGTATGGACTGTCTGATCCGTATACGTCTCTCCATCATAAGTTGAGAGATAGGTGGAAATTATCTGTCCATGTTCCAATCCGTCCGCCCACATGCCCTCATCACAGAATAAATCCTCCGGCACAGGATGGCATACCGTCCAGTATTTACCGGCTCCATACGGAAAATCTTCAGCCCATTCCCCGTCATAATAACTGCTGAACTCACTTGAAACATCATATGCGGCCCAAATGCCATACCCGGAACGCTTTCCGTCTTCCATGGTTCCATAGTAACAATGGCCGCATGGATAGATCAGCAGATACATTTTACCATCCACAGGATATACGATCACTTCCTCCGCTGAATCCGCCAAATCCTGATATTCATCACCCTTTTGAAATTCCCATACCCCATCCCGGTCCGACTGCGCCATCACCTCTGCCAAATGTTCCAGCACCGGAATCTGCTTCAGCAGCCGCTCGTATTTTTCCATTGCTTTCATCAGCCGGTCATCCTGGGTCTGTCCGTATCCATTTTCCAACGCTGAAACCGCATTCTCATAATCGCCGGTCCCCGCGTATGCCTCTGATAATTTCAGATAGCTGTCCGCATTCTTCGGATCGATCTCAATTGCCATTTGAAATGCAATAACCGCTTCTTCATAATTCTGCTCCAGCAGATACCGCTCGCCCAAGCTCATCTGCTCTGCAAATGCCTTTCTCAGGCTGTCCGCTTTCACTGTTTTCGCAACGGTCAGAACTGCCGCTGCCGCAATCAGCAGAATGAGAACGGCCGCCACAATCATGGACGTCTTCTTCTTTTTCATAGTTTCCTCCCTTTTTAACTTCAATCCTACTGTAATCCATCTTTATGAAATGCCCCGCTTCCTCTGTTCTTACATACTTTGCAACTGTTCAGGGCGGCTTATCTTCCGAACCAAAAAGCAGGTCAAAAATCACTGGATGTCTACCTCATTATAAGCGATAAACGGGAAAATGAAAAGATACGGAGACATTTCTCTTCTCTTTTACCGGCGGTATAGTTACTGTTCATGCCCACCGCAAAACGGCACGGCCGACAGGACGGGACCGCCAGCGGGGGGATCCCTCTTACCGCCTTAATAAGCTGGATGCCGGAGTAAATGAATACTGGATTGTAGATCCTGCTAAAGAAACAGTTCTGGTTTATTTGATGGCTGAAAATGAAGCGCCAACCATATACCGGTTCACAGATCCGCTTCCGGCCGGCATACTAAAAGGATTAAATATCTGTATCAAAGAATTGTTGTAACCGTTCAGAACAGCGGGAAAATCAAATGCGGACAGCCGCCCCCAAAGGCCTGCTGCCCGCATTTAAAATTCCCATATTTCTATAAATTTGCCGTCTCACTCTTCTTCATTCTTCCAAATATCCTGGCCAGCATCCACACCGCCGCAACAGAAAGTACGAATTCCGCCGTTAACTGCGCATACGCCAGACCATACAATGGGAATAGGAAATTCAGCACATAGAGAGCCGGAATTTCCAACAGAATCTTTCGTAAAATCGCAAACGTGAGGGCCGCTTTTCCCATGCCCACCGCCTGGAACACGCCCACCGCAATAAAATCCATGCAGAGGAAAGGAATTCCCAGACAAAAGCCTCGAAGAAACCTGGTTCCATAGGCGATAATCATTTCATTGTTCATAAAACTGCTGATTAACCCGCCTGCTCCGAAGTAATAAGCCAGGGTTACAAAGACCAGCAGCGGAAGCAGCGTTTTCATAGTAAAAAATATAGCTTCTTTCATCCGCTTATGGTTCCCGCTGGCAAAGCTGTAGCTCACCAACGGCATCACACCCTGGGAAAATCCCATGGCAACCTGCATAGGCACCATATTGATCTTCTGTGAAATGCCCATGGCCGCCACGGCGTCCGCTCCAAAGGAAGATGTAAAGTTGTTTAAAATGGTCATTCCAGTCACATTTAAAAGGTTCTGTATGGCCGCCGGAATACCGACGCCGCATACTCCGAGAACGATCATCCTGTTTAATCCGAACTTTTTCGGTGAAATGCAGACATTCGTGCTCTTCCTTCTCGCATAAAGAAGTATGAAGAAATAAACACATGCCACGCAGTTTGAAAGGAATGTAGCCAGCCCTGCGCCTTCAGCCCCCATATTCAGCCCCCATGGAAGAATAAATATAGGATCGATTATGATGTTCAGCAGACATCCGCTCATAGTTCCGATGCTGGCATGAAGCGCCGCACCTTCCGACCTGACCATGTATGCCATCACAACATTCAGAATGGCGGGAACCGCTCCAAAACAGACCGTCCATTTCAGATAGCCTTCTGTGGCTGCCGCCGTATTCGCATCCGCCCCTAAAATCCCTAACAGCGGCTGCCTGAACACCGTACAC
This sequence comes from Clostridiaceae bacterium, assembly GCA_018378255.1. Taxonomy (GTDB): domain Bacteria; phylum Bacillota; class Clostridia; order Lachnospirales; family Lachnospiraceae; genus CHH4-2. Next base: position 39,884 of record JAGZXV010000015.1, read on the forward strand.
ATGAATGAAAGCAAAAGCCCGAAAAACAGCGCGCAGTAGAAACCGAAAGCAGAACTTCTACGGACCGTATCGTATTCCTTCCGCCCAAGAGCCCGGCTCATCATGCTGGAACTGCCCACGCCAAACAGGTTATTGACCGCATTAAATGCTAAAAGTACGGGAGCCGCCAGGGTCACGGCGGCATTCTGCACCGGGTTATTCAGCATTCCTACAAAATATGTATCCGCCAGATTATAAAGCACCATAACCAGGGAACTTAAAACCGTAGGCACCGCCAATTTCATAACCGCCTTGGGAATTGGCATCTGTTCAAATAAAACTATTCTTTGATCGTCTATCATTTCTATACGCCTCTTTTATCTTTTCTCCGTAAATGCACCCTTTTAGCCTATCATATTACGGATCAGATTACAAGGTCACCAGATCAGAAACTCCTTATCCAAAAGCCGCAGAATCCCCTCCGTTAAAAAATAATCCCCATAAATGATCGGAACTTCTCTGTCGTATTCCCGGTCATACCGGGCAGAACCGTGGGATACGATGGAATCTGTCTCCGGGTTCCAGTCGCCAAACCGCTCTGCAACCGCTTTTAAACACCGGACCGCTGATTTTACATACAGCTCCTTTTCCAGTGGGCGGACGTGTTCGGAAAGTTCTAAAAGGCCGCAGGCACCGCAGACACCTGCCGTGGTATCATAATAGACAGGCTGGGCCGGAGCCCTGAAGTCAATGAGCGGAATATAATCATTCAGCGCCAGATTGGCGCAGAAATAATGGGCGGTCCGTTTTGCCGCATCCAGAAAAGCTTCATTTCCCGTATAGCGGTAAGCCAAAGACATGCCGTATACAGCCCAGGACTGGCCCCGGCTCCAGGAAGACCCGCTTTCATACCCCTGGCCTCCCGGATTGCCTTTGTACTCTCCTGTCAGCGCATCAAATTCCACAAGATGATTGCAGGAGCCATCCGGCCTGCAGATATAATGAAGGGCCATATCCGTATGGTTCACTGCAATCTGGCGGCAGGCGCTGTCTTTTAGTTCCTCAGAGGCCCAATATAAAAGGGGCAGGTTCATCAGACAGTCCACAATTGCGATCCCCTCCCGCGGCCCGTTCCATGCTTTAATAAACTTCCCGTTTGGATTGTAGCGCCCCGCCAGGATTCCGGCCGCATGAAGTCCACGGGCCCGGGATTTCTCATTCCCCGTAAGGCGGTAATCGGCCACAGCCGTGTGCAGCCATAAAAATCCCAGATCGTGATCCAGCTTGGTATACTCTGAAAATGCCCCGTCCAGCCGCTCTTCAATTCCAACCGCGGCCTCCTTATAACACTCTTTTTCTGTGGCATGATACATCTGCCAGAGGATTCCGCTGTAAAACCCATTGGTCCAGGCAGTCAGTTCTTTTTTTCCCATATCCTCGTATTTCCCGTTTACCGGAACATAAGGCATCATAGGGCCGAGACGGCGGCATTCTGCTTCCAGCTTCTTTTCAAGCTTTTCCCATATGCCTTCCGCCCATTTAAGGGTTTCCCCGTCAATCCCGTAACGCATAGCAGTTTCCTCCTCCAATCACGATTTCCGCATCGGTAAACTTCGTTTCTGCCAGGGATTCAACTTCCGTCACTCCCGGCCGGATGTCAAACCGGACTGCCGGAATGCAGACATTGGGGAAAATGAGATTCATATTAGGAAGGGCTGTAATCACAACTCCCTCTCCCGAATCCGCCTCCATCCGGCTCATTCCATTTCGGTCGGATACCAGAGCACAATTAGCCTTTGCTTCCTGACTGGTTTCTTCCATACAGTTTGGATAAGAAAAGCCGCAGTCATATGCCATGCACGTTAAGCTGCTGGTGATTCTATGTTTCCTTTTGTGCCCGCCGCAAACAGGTGTGAGCCAGGTCTCCACCTCAATTCCCTCTACCGGGCTCCATCTGGAATAGACCTCCTGTTCCGATACGTGATATTCCAGGCACTTTCTGCGCACATAATACATACCGTGTACATAAAAGGCCAGCATGCTGTCCGTTCCCGCCTGTTCCAATTGATGATAAGAGCGCGGCACACAAAAGCCGAATATGGAAGAATAGGCAAATTTGGCGTATTTTTCCGCCGCATGGGGGTGTTCCATGACCGGATACTGCCCGGCCGTCAGGGCTGTCACTTCGTGTTTTCTATGGCAGATCAGCATGTCACATTCCTTCACCGCACACACCTCTTCGAGTTCCGGCAGTTCTTCGCTTTCTGCCTGCCAGAACGGATGGCCATCCGGCAGAGCTAAGAATAAGAATGTTTTAAATGCCCAGTAGGGGGACCCCACAGCATTATAGCTCTCCGACATCAGCAGATTGGGATAAGTATATCCCACAGTGAGCACTCCCCCATTGTCAAAAATGGGCTGTTTCATCCAGTAATCCAGATTCCGTTCTATGATCCCTTTTATCACTCCCCACGGAAAGCACTCCACTCCCGCCAGCGCACAGGCGCTAAAAAATGCCGCCTGGGCGAAACGGTAGGTCAGGGAGCGTCCAAATGGCAGCGCCTTCCCTTCATCATCAAACCAATAGATAAATGTTTTTGCAAATACTCCGGCCCGTTCCTTAAACAATTCCGCCGTTTCCGGGTCTTCCTTTTCCATAAATTTTGCATATAAAAGGCAGTAAAAATGGATGCCAAAAGATGTATAATAATCCTTCTGCGGCCTGAGCCCGTCGGAATACCATCCATTTCCCAGGTAGAAGGACTCATAACGATCCATCGCATCTTTCACCTGTTCCCGGCTCCATCTCTTCCCAACGCTTTTAAGGGCCAGGTTGGTTATCACCTTGAAAAACTGCCAGTTATTGTCCGCCTGGGAATAGAGGTTGATCTCATAGAGCCAGTCCGCCAGATTGTTTTTCCCATTCTCACCGAGAGGTTCCCACAGTTTTTCCGGCGTCATCAAAATCCCATAACTGATGGCGGCCATTTCCACCATCCTCTGGTCTTTGTCATGCAGGTCTCCCCAATATTCTGCCGATCGTGGGTCTGTTCCCTCAGACAGCCCCTTTTGATATGTTTTAAGCAGGCTTTCATCCTGCCCGCCGCCTGCCCAGTAAGAAACCAATCCCCATAAAACCCGGGAAAATCCTTCCATTGCGGCAATGTTGTTTCCATATCCTGCTGCCGTTGTTCCAAGTTCCAGACCGGCGCAGCCGTTGCTGTAGCGCTTCTTTAAAGGTCCGGTCATGTCCAGAAGCATGCTCTGGTAATCTGCTTTATTTTTCATATTTTCTCCATTTCCGATAATTTCGTTTTAAATTTATTTTTTAAACATCCATTTCCGGGCCTTAAAACCCGCTCCAGGAAAGAGATGTAAAAAAGAAGGCGCCATATCATGCAGCCGGGCCTGACGGCCGTTTACAGAACTGCCCGGCCATATCTCCCACGGCTGCGATTCTGTGCATTTTACAACACCTTCTTATATGCAGGTAATATTCCATTACCGGTTATTTTTATTTTGTCTTCAATTCATCCAGGATTTCCTGATATTGTTCAATCAGTTCCTTAGCCGCTTCTTCAGCAGTGATATCTCCATAAACCACTTCCTGAATCAGGTCTTTACGGATCACTTCAAGCTCCGTATTTCCGCTGATCATATTATTTGTATAAGAATTCGGCTCGGAAAGTTCAACGCCTTTTTTTTGGATTTCGCTTACAACGCCTGCTGCGATCAGGATATCATCAGACTGCTTTGTAGGGCAGTATCCCACATCCGTTTTACAGATTGCAATTGCTTCCGGATCGTTCATCAGGAAATCCAGGAATTTAGCCGCTTCTTCTTTGTGTTCGGAATTATCGTTGATCGCAAATCCTCTGTCTCCGCTGTATGCAACGCCGCTGCATTTGGCATCGCTGGTAACCGGCATAGAAATTACATCCAACGGGCTGTCAATGGATGCGATATATTTGGGCGCGCTGCCTGTGTAGTCGACGATCATGCCGATTTTACCGTTGATCCATTTGTTGTTCTGATCTGCCTGTCCGGCAAAGGTTGCTGCTTCCCCGAACGGTTCCAGCGTATTGGTCTCATAGAGTTCCACCACGTTCTGAAATGCTTCCGCCGCTTCTGCTTCCGTAAAGTTTATGGCATATGTCTCTTCATCGATCAGAGGCTTTCCGGTTTTCTGTGCCAGATAAGGCTGGACAAATAAACGGTTCAGCATATCCGCATCAGCAGTCATCAGATAAGCTTCCTCATCCTGCTCATGAATGGATTTACCAAGTTCTTTGATCTCATCCCATGTATAATTCTTCGTTAAATCCACGCCATATGCTTTGGCAAAATCTGTATTGACGTAAGTAACCGAACCGCCTACCGTACAGGGGAACACGTTGGGTTCACCGTTGTAAGTGCCGGCGATTTCCAAAAGACGGTCTTTTAAAGTGGTTAGATCCACAGGCAGCGTGGAAAGATCAGCCAGATAATGCTTTGCCCCCTGTATATCAGGCAGCCATTCTTTGCTGAGCTGGATCACGTCAGGCGCCGTATTGCTGGAAAGTGTGGTCATGATCTTTTCATAATATCCGTCGTAGCCCTGGTATTCCGCTTCCACTTTAACATTGGGATTCTTTTTTTCATAAGCTTCGATCACAGCCAGCAGCGCCTGATGCCTGCTGTCGCTTCCCCACCAGGAAAAACGGAGCGTTACGGGTTCTCCTGAAGCTTCCGTACCTGCTGCTGCCGTATCTGCCGCTGCCGTATCCGCCGCCGTTGTCCCGGCGCTGCTCTGTGCAGCCGTCGTATCCGCCGTTTTATTTCCTGGCTGTGAACCGCACCCCATCAGGGTAACTGCCGCCATGGATGCCGCCATGATCAGGGAAATTCCTTTTTTGTACTGCTTTCTCATAAAATACTTCCTCCTTCAATTCTTTCGTTTTATTAAATGCTTTATTTTTAGTAATAGTTCAAGAAGATGAGCCGTTTTGAACAGTTACTGTTTTTATTAATTGTATTCTACCATAATACTGAGCTTTTAAGCCCCTTCTCAGATTACAGGTTCCTATCTTCAGAATCTATCTTCATTTTATCTGCCTATCATTATTTTATCTTTTCCAGTCTATCCCTTTATGCCGCCGGCCGTAATTCCTTCCACAAAGTACTTCTGAGCAAAGAAATAGAGCAGAATCGGGGGAATCAAGGAGATAAATGACATTGCAAGTATCTGGTTCCACGGCGTGGATGCCCCCTGGCTGTCAATGGACATCTTAAGTGCCAGAGACAGAGTATAATTTTTCACGCTGCTTATGTATACCAGGTTATTAAAGTAATCGTTCCATCTCCACAACGTCTGGAAAATGACGACGGAAAAAATGGACGGTTTCATGAGAGGAGCCAGGATTTTCACATATACCATAAAAGGATTGCATCCGTCCATATAGGCCGATTCATCCAGCTCTCTGGGAATCCCTCTCAAAAACTGTATCTGCATAAAAATCAGGAACGGATAGCAGGCCAGCACCGCTGGGACCCAGAAAGGCAGGTAAGTATCAATCCAGCCGAATTTATTAAAGACCACATATCTTGGAATCATGATAACTGCATCCGGCAGCATCAATGTGGAAATCATCAGCATAAACAGGATCTTTTTCATGGGAAAACGGAACCTGGCAAACCCATAGGCCACAATCCCGGTGGAAATTGCTGTAAACAATACGGTTGGAACCACCAGCTTAAAGGTATTCATATAGAATGTCCAGTAAGAAAACTGGCCGCTTCCCTTCCACCCCTCCTTATATGCATTGAAAGAAACATGTTCCGGAAGCAGTGTCATCTTTCCAAACAGTTCTTTGTTATCCTTAAATGTCGCAAAAAACAGCCAGAGCAGCGGATAGATCATCACAATCCCCACAAATACTAAAATAACATATGCTGCAATATTATTTTTCTTTATTTTCATCAGTCCATTCCTCCATCGTTATAGAACACCCATGCGCTTGACGAGCGGAATACAAGGAGCGTAATCAGAAGGATCGCCACAAACATCACCCAGGAAGAGGCTGAGGCATATCCCATTTTCAGGTTTTTAAATGCGTCTTCATAAATTTTAACACCCATCAGGTAGGTTCCATGGTTAGGTCCCCCGTTGGTGATGATAAATGCGGACGTAAATTCCTGTAAAGCGTGAATGATCTGCATAATCAGATTAAAAAATACAACCGGTGTCAGCATCGGGAATGTAATTTTCCAGAACTGAACCCATTTATTGGCCCCATCCACACTGGCCGCCTCATACAGTTCCGTAGGCACATTTTTAAGACCTGCTAAAAACAATACCATGGATGAACCAAACTGCCAGATCACTAACAGGCTGATCGTTACAAGAGCGATATCCGGATCTCCCAGCCAGTCAACAGCCGGAATATGGAGCGTTCCCAGCATCTTGTTCAGCATGCCGTCTTTCATAAACATAAATCTCCAGAGAATCGAAATTGCAACGCTGCCTCCCATTATGGACGGCAGATAATAGACGGTACGGAACAGGTTGATCCCCTTCAAACGCATGTTTAAGATCATCGCCACAATCAATGCCATAATCAGTTTCATAGGTACCGACATCAGCGCATATTTAAAGGTCAGCAGAAATGATTTCACAAAATATTTGTCCTTTGTAAACAATTTCACATAATTATCCGTTCCAACCCATTTTCCCTCGGACAAAATAGAAAAATCCGTAAATGAATAATACAGTGACATCAACAGGGGATAGGCCTGCAAAACAAAAAATCCGACCAGCCACGGCAGGATGAACAGCACACCCCATTTCCAGTTTTTCGGATATCTCCTTACGACAGTCCCCCCTGCCGTTTTCGCCTTGAACAGTGACATAGATAAATTCCTCCTTCGCTCATTTTCCAGGTTGCTGTCCACTTTGTGAACAGTAACTTTTCCATTCCCATTGTTACGCAACTCATTGTCTGTATTCTATCACGGCCGGCTTTTTATGCGCCCCCGCAGCCATTATGAACGCCTATCATTTCAATCTATCTTTATTTTATACGGCTATCATTATTTTAGCTTTATGGGTGATCTGTTTGACGCAAAAACTTCCCCATGATATAATTTTTCGTATCAATGAATTTATTTGTTACAGCACGGAGGAATTTACATGTATGAACTTCTGATTGTGGACGATGAAGCCAGTTCCCGTGATATCCTGGCATCCTGTTTTCCATGGAACGAACAGGGTTTTCATGTCTGCGGACAAAAAGACAGTGGTCAGGAGGCCCTGGATTTCTTAAAAACCAATACGGTTCACGTCATCCTGACCGATATCAGCATGCCGGGCATGGACGGGATCGGACTGGCAAAAGCCGTTTCAGAGATGCCTGGTGCCAGACCGATGGTGGTTTTTCTCAGCGCTTACGATAATTTTAAATACGCTCAGAACGCGATCCGCTATGGGGTGCGGTATTACGTATTAAAACCGACTAATTTTTCAGAATTAAAAGAAGTTTTCGGAACTATAAAACAGGAATTGGACTTAAAATATAACGTAAATCCCGATGAAAAGCAGAATCAGTCCTCCGATGAGATCATCCAGAAGGTGCTTACCTACTGCACCCAGAATTACCGGGAAGGTTCTCTGTCCGCCCTGGCGGAATCCCTTTACCTGAATCCTTCCTATCTAAGCCAGTTAATCAAGCAGAAGACGTCCCAGACATTTTCGGATCTTCTCAATGAAGCGAGAATGAAACAGGCCGCCCTGTTTTTAAAAGATCCAGATACCAAAATCTACAATATCAGCAACATGATCGGCTATGTCAATCCCAACAACTTTGCAAGAGCCTTTAAGGTTTACTGGGGCGTAACCCCAACGGAATATAGAAACCATGAAAAATAAAACACTATTCGAAGATTTCAGTAAAAAATATCATTCCACAGGCATCCGCTTTTTCGTCCGCAGTCTGTTAGTCAACAGCCTGCTGATGCTCATTCCCCTTTTGCTGATCGGCTTATACAGCATTTTCAGAACTACCAATGAAAGCACCCGGGAAGCCGAAAAAAAGGCTTCCCTGATTCTGAACCAGGCAGATGATATCATGGAAACATTCTATACCCATGTTGATAACGCATATCTCTTCTTTGCCTCCAACCCCAGAGTAACTCTGCAATTGAAAAATGCGTTTGAAGAACCGGCTCTGTCACTGGATTCCATCAAATCAGTGGAAAATATCTCCTTAAATTTCCAGAATTTAATCTATACCGATGACTATCTGAGAAATATCTATGTTTACTATAAAAATGACTACAGCCGTATTTTCGTACCATTAAGCTCCAAGCTTATCTCATTTCCGGCCGACAGTGAAGAAGAGGTGCTGGCCTCCTACCATCACGCGGGTGCAGAGGATGTGTGGATGGACATTTCCGACGAACCGCTGCTGTATACGGAGTACCGCACCCCCAGCCTCATGATTTACCGGAAACTGTACAGAAGAACCACCGATATCCAAAATGGTCTGGTAATTTTCAGTTTCAGCGCAGACAAATTAAAAAGCGAGCTGAATCACCTGCTGGAGTATGAGGACCAGAAGCTGTTCATGATCGATTCCGCAAACCGGCTGGTATGGCCTTCTTCTGAGGAAATTCCAGCCGGAACGCTGCTGGATCTGGCAGACCAGATGTCGGACATGTCCGGACTGGCCGGCGCAGAAACAATCAACCAGGACTTCCGTTCCTATACGGCCACGTACCTCCATTCCCCCAGATCCTATGGTTTTTCATATGTCCTGCTGACGCCCAAAGATAAAATCTACCGGACAGCCATAAGTTTAGCCAGCATGTATGTGGTCATCACTCTGGCGGCAATCCTGGTTGCCTGTATCATTTCCTTTTTCAAGACACAGCACGATTATAAGTATCTGGGTAAAATCATCAATGTTTTCAGCATGCCCGACACCGCTGTAACGAAGATGGAGCCACCCAGAAAAAGGAGCTCCAGCCCCTTTGAATATATCCTGATGAACGTAATCAGGCTCTTTATTGAACAGGATTATCTGAAAATGCAGGATTCGGAAAAAGCCGCCAAGCTGCAGTTATCCAAAATGCAGGCCCTGCAGCACCAGATCAATCCCCATTTCCTGCATAACACATTAAACAACATTTACTGGGAATCCGTTAAGCTGACGGGATCAGAAAATAAATGCAGCCAGATGATCTCATATCTTTCCGCCATCATGCGCTACTCTCTCAGCGATCCCCAGGAGGACGTGAAAATACAGGATGAAATCAATTATTTGAAAAAGTATTTGGAAATTATGAAATTGCGGTATGCGGACAAGTTTGACGTGGAATTCCGGATACAGCAAGACTGTTCGATCTACCCGCTAAAGAAAATGCTTTTACAGCCTCTGGTGGAAAATGCGATCTATCACGGGATTAAAGAAAAGGACGGAAACGGCCTGATACGGATTTCCGTACACAGAAAGAAAGGACGGATCTATTTCAGCATTTATGATACTGGAAACGGAATTCCACCGGATAGGCTGGCGGAAATCAGAAGTGATTTAAAAGAAACAAACAAAACGGTCAACCAGCACATCGGTCTGGCCAATACCAATTCCAGGCTGGTTCTCTCTTACGGGCAGGACGCCCGTTTGTATCTGAATAGCTGCTGTGGGCGGTTTACGGTGATCTGGTTCTCAATACCGGAAATGGGGGAAGAGGAACGGGAGAATTAAGTGTGGGGTGGATGGGTGATTTGAATGGTTGTTTGGGTGATTTGAGGATAAAAGGGCTCCCCTGAGACGAAATGGTCTTGGGGAGCTCTTTTAATTTTTTATGGGGATTAGGGGG
>JAGZXV010000263.1 GCA_018378255.1 Clostridiaceae bacterium
ATCATCTAAAACCAAATCGTGTTAAATTTTCAAGGTACAAACTACAATCAGGCAATTAAATATATGTCTTTTGACACCCTAATCCTATGAAATAAAAAATCCCTTCAATCCAAAGCTGCGGCAGATCATCTCACATGATCTGCCGCAGCCCGGGTTGAAGGGATTCTTTAATAGTTCACATATTTTTAAAGCAGTTTGTTCACAATCTCCATCACTGCGGCTCCCAGAGCGTCTGATTTGGCATCCGCATCCTCTAAAGATGTGCCTTTGATGCCATAGTAGAACTTGATCTTAGGCTCTGTTCCTGATGGTCTGACGCACAGCCATGCAGCGTCATTCATATCGTAGTAAAGCACGTTGGAAGATGGAAGTCCGGTCGGCTTCACTTCTCCTGTAGTCATATCCTTAATGGTATCCAGCTTGTAATCTCTCGCTGAAAGCACCTTGTAATCCCCCACCTGTGCAGGAGGATCGTTACGGAAGGTTTCCATAATGGACTGGATCTTTGCAAGTCCCTCGATACCGCTGAGGCCGATGGATTTTACCGCATCCTTATAATAGCCGTATTTCTCATACATAGCGACCATGGCATCCCATAAGGTCATATTCTTTGTCTTATAGTAAGCGGCGGCTTCACAGAGGGCAACGCTTGCGGATACAGCGTCTTTATCACGGGCATAGGTGCCGATCAGGCAGCCGTAACTCTCTTCCAGGCCAAACAAATACTTACCTTTTCCGGTCTGCTCGGCCTTTAAAATCTGCTGTCCGATATACTTAAATCCGGTTAAAACTTCTACCAGTTCCACATGATAAGCCGCGGCCACCGCATCTACCAGATTGGTGGTAACGATGGATTTGATAACCTGTCCGTCTTCCGGAATCAGGCCTTTTTCCTTCTTCTGGCTGAGCACATACTCGCATAAAAGGGAGCCGGACATATTGCCGGTTAAAGGAATATACTGACCTGATTTGGTATCTTTTACATATACTCCAAGGCGGTCCGCATCCGGATCTGTTGCCAGGACAAGATCTGCGTCCTTCTCTTTTGCCAGTTCCAGTCCCAGAGCAAAAGCTTCTGCCGCTTCCGGATTCGGGTAGCTGACAGTTGGGAATTCACCGTCCGGAAACTCCTGCTGGGGAACTACATAAACATGTTCAAAACCGATCTCTTTTAAAGCTCTTCTCACCGGAATGTTGCCGGTTCCATGGAGCGGGGTATAAACGATCTTAATGCTGTCCTGCATCTGATCGATGGCATCCTGGTTCACCACCTGGGCTTTTACGTGAGCGATGTATTTATCATCGATTTCAGCTCCGATCACTTCATAAAGTCCGGCCGCCATAGCATCTTCGGCGCTCATGGTCTTCACAGTGGACAGGTCTTCAATTGCCAGCACTTCTTCCGTAACCCCTTTGTCATGAGGCGGGGTAAACTGGGCGCCGTCCTCCCAGTACACTTTGTAACCGTTGTATTCCGGCGGGTTATGGCTGGCCGTCACATTAATTCCTGCAATACAGCCCAGCTCACGGACTGCGAAGGATAATTCAGGCGTAGGCCTTAATGACTCGAATTTATAAGCTTTAATCCCATTGGCCGCCAGGGTTCTGGCCGCTTCATCCGCAAATTCAGGAGACATTCTTCGGGAGTCATACGCAATCGCAACACCTTTATCAGCGCCGCCCTGCTTGATAATATAATTAGCAAGGCCCTGTGTTGCCCTTCTGACCACATAAATATTCATGCGGTTGATGCCGGCTCCGATAATTCCGCGAAGTCCGGCGGTTCCAAATTCCAGATCCATATAAAAACGTTCTTTTATCTCATTCTCGTCGCCTTCAATGGCTTTCAGTTCTGCTTTCACTGCATCATCAAAGTATGGGTTTGATAACCATTCATTATAAATCTTCATATAATCTTTCATAAGCGTTACTACTCCCTCCTGTTGCTTCTTTTGTTGTAATTATAACCCAAGTTATAAGAAAAAGGAAGTAAAACAGCCTATTTTATTTTCGACAGAAAATGCTCCCTGCTCTCCTGCTGCTGCTCTAAATTTCTTAATTTTTCAATGTTTCTGGCCGGAATCCAGGCCTTGTTGGCATTGTAATAGAAATTAATCTGTTTCCAGTATTTTTCAGGATATAAAAACAGGTAATACAGACATCTGTGATCCAGAGAATCAAGAGGAAGAACCTCTTCATAAGCATTCAGCATATTCAGCCCCAGTTCCACATCCCAGTCGTGTTTTTCCATCACCTTCCGCATAAAGTGATAGAGGTCTTCCATCTGGATTCCCAAATGCATCCTGTTAAATTCGGTGATGGCGATATACTGTTCTCCAATCAGAATGTGATGCTGGTTCAAATCTCCATGACATAAAAAAAGCCGGTCATGTTCATATTCCTCCTGCAGTTTCGAAAGTCCCAGAAGCGCCTCCTGGGCCTGCTGGTAGAAGGTATTGAAATTGCCGATGACGCACAATTCAAATTCTGTTTTCTTTCTCTTATTACGGATATAAGTCCTGGCCCGTTTCAGTTCCCTGTTATGGCGTTCCATTTCCTCCGCCAGCGGCCTGCTCATAATGGATCCCATGGTCCATTCTTCCTGAAACTCAACTTCCCTCAGAACCTTATGCATGGCGGCGATCTGAGCCACGGCCCACATGATTTCTTCGCTGTCCTTTAAATTGCATTCCCGGTCCTCATACCATTGTTTTAAAATGTATCTGGTTCCGTCTCCCGCAATGGAAATCAGATTGCCTTCCGCATTTCTTACATACTGGTCCACACAGGCATTGCCGCCTTCTATCAAATGTTTCATCACATATTCTTCAAATTCCAGCCGTTTTACGGTTCCTTTATATTCCCTCAACAGCTTCAGGCCCTGGCTGGTATCACACAGCCACGAACCACGGCCACGCCTTACAGCCATTACATCCAATCCGTATTGTTCTAATGCTTCCATATATTTATCATTCACGGCCACCCCTCCAAACGCCAAGCTATTAGCTACTTCTAAGTTATGTTTGAAAGTGGATGTTTATGAACTCTTTTTTATATGGCTGCGCTCCTGCGGAAAAAATAGTGAAGAATCCTGCACGGCAGGCTTTTTATTCCATGGGACAAACGTTCCTGTAAAACAAAAAAACAGGCAGCCGTCCAAAAAAGAACAACTGCCTGTCATGCTATTATTAATTATCTTCCATATCCAATACTGCTGCTACCGAAATAGCTGAAGATACTACCGACACAGTCACAATAACCGCAACGATCACGATCAACAGTACCAGCCCCATAAAGATCAGAATAAAACTTCCATCGTCCGCCGGCGCTGCTTCCTGTGCTGCAAATGCAGAAAAACACATCATCAGGTTCATCACTACAGTTATGATCAGTAAAGCGGCTTTTTTCATCTTGCTCATCTTATCACCTCTTTTAGTCAATCTTGTGCTCTGACACGCTTATAATATCCATATTGTATCATAAGTATCAGGAAAAAGAAATCTTTTTTATCTGATCTGTCAAATATTCCTTTTCATTTCTGGCCGGCTCTTCCAAAACCATTTCTAAAAGGCGGTTGAGCACCTCTCCCACTGCCTTTCCCGGCTTAATTCCGGCCTTTATTACATCGGAACCGCTGACTGCCAGATCTTTCAGATTAACGCAGTCTCCATGTTCACGGATATCTGCGCTCAATCGGCCCACCTGTTCCAGTTCCTCCAGGCGTTGAACTTCGGGAGAAGACATTTTTTTCAGTTCCAGTAGATCATCATACAGAGAGGCGTCCATCCGGCTCATCATCCGGCGCAGCTCTGTTTTATCGGGTTTCAGGGGGTGTTCAAACCATCTCACCAGGACCTTTACCCTGTTTATAGTGTCATTGTCCAATTTTAAGTCGTGAAGGACGGCGTCTGCCTCCTGTACGGACGTATTTTTTAAAAATGCGGCCCATCGGATGTGTTTTTTCTTCTCCAACGCGCTGTCAATCCGCATACGGCTTCTGTCTACTTTATGGAAAGCGTCTGATACGTATTGGCTGATCCCGGTTTCGTAAACCAGTCCGATCTTTTCGGGATTGGGGGATAAAAGCAGTTTGGTAAGCTCTGCCTGTACCCGCTCTTTGCTGACATGCACCATATTGGGCGCAATCTTCTTAATCGCATCAAAAGTTTCCCGCTCAATCTCAAATCCAAGCTGGGCAGCAAAACGGATCGCCCTCAATATCCTGAGAGCATCCTCAGTAAAACGGTCGACGGCGCATCCTACGCAGCGGATCACCTTCTGTTCCAAATCCTCCATGCCGCCGAATTCGTCCACAATGCCGGTTTCGTGACTGTAAGCCATGGCATTGATTGTAAAATCCCGGCGGCGCAGGTCTTCTTTCAAACTGGCGGTAAACTCCACAGACTTAGGATGGCGTCCGTCTTCATATTCACCGTCAATCCGGTAAGTAGTTACCTCGTAGCCCACATGGTTGATCATAATTGTAACCGTTCCATGCTGGATTCCCGTATCAATGGTTTTCGGAAAAACTTCTTTTACCTGCTGCGGAGTTGCGGATGTGGTGATATCCCAGTCTCCTGGCTCACGCCCTAATATGGTGTCTCTGACGCATCCGCCTACCGCATAGGCTTCGTAACCATGATGCTTTAATTTACCTATAATTTCTTCTACCTCCTGCGGTATCTGAATCTGCATACGTCTCCTCCTCACAGCCATTTTTTAACATCAAGGGTGAAGGCATTTTCGAAAATGCCTTCACCCTTGATGTAAATTCTTAATACGCGCGTCCCCAGTAAACCATCTTCACTGCCGGTTTGCCGCAGCATACACATTTATCTGACAGCGTCTCCTGCTCAAATGGAATACAGCGTGACGTTGCGCTGGTAAGTTCTTTGATCTTATCTTCACATTCCTGGCATCCGCACCACATCGCTTTTACAAATCCTGGTTTTTCCTCAACCGTCTTAACAAAGCTGTCAAAATCAGTAGCCACATAGGTGTGCGCATCCCGGTGTTTTCTGGCCCGTTCCAGCATGGAATTATGGATCTCATCCAGCAGTTCCCCAACTTTATCCTTAATTTCATCTAAGGATACGGTGATCTTTTCGTGAGTATCGCGGCGGACCAACACAGCCTGGTTATTCTCAATATCCCTTGGCCCGATTTCCACACGAACCGGGATTCCGCGCATCTCTGATTCACTGAACTTCCATCCTGGGCTCTTATCGCTGTCATCCACTTTCACTCGGAAGTTAGAAAGGGCTTCCTTCAGTTCAAATGCTTTATCCAGAACGCCTTCCTTTTTCTGCTGGATCGGAACGATCATGATCTGGGTAGGAGCGATTCTGGGCGGCAGCACCAGTCCGTTGTCATCGCCGTGAACCATGATGATGGCTCCGATCATACGTGTTGTCATTCCCCAGGAAGTCTGGTGTACATACTGGAGGGTGTTATCTTTTGCCGCATACTGGATATCAAACGCTTTGGCGAATCCATCTCCGAAATTATGGCTGGTGCCTGACTGGAGCGCTTTTCCGTCATGCATCAGGGACTCGATGGTATAGGTAGCCTCTGCCCCTGCAAATTTCTCTTTATCCGTCTTCTGGCCCTTTATAACCGGAATCGCCAGTACCTCTTCACAGAAATCCGCATATACATTCAGCATCTGAATGGTTCTGGCCTCAGCCTCTTCTGCGGTGGCATGTGCGGTATGGCCCTCCTGCCATAAGAATTCCCTGGAGCGCAAAAACGGCCTTGTGGTCTTTTCCCAGCGCACTACGGAACACCACTGGTTGTAAAGTTTCGGAAGATCGCGGTATGACTGGATATCCTTTGCATAGAAATCACAGAACAATGTCTCTGATGTAGGCCTTACGCACATTCTCTCCTGCAGTTCTTCCAGTCCGCCGTGAGTTACCCATGCAACCTCCGGCGCAAACCCTTCTACATGATCTTTTTCCTTCTGAAGAAGGCTTTCCGGAATGAACATGGGCATGTAGACATTTTCAACTCCGGTCGCTTTAAAGCGGGCATCCAGTTCTTTCTGGATATTCTCCCAAATCGCATATCCTGCAGGTTTAATCACCATGCATCCTTTTACGCTGGCATAGTCGCATAACTCTGCCTTTTTTACTACGTCTGTGTACCACTGCGCGAAATCCACATCCATGGATGTGATCGCTTCTACCAGTTTTTTGTCGTTTGCCATGACTTTATCTCCTTTTTTGTTGTGTAAGATTCGGGTGTCAAAAGGTCAAAGACCTTTGATATAAATTTGTACCTTGAAAATTTAACACGATATTTAAGTTTTACGTCTGTTTTGATATAATAA
>JAGZXV010000264.1 GCA_018378255.1 Clostridiaceae bacterium
CATGTGTCCATATAAACCCAGGCCTCTTAATATATCCCGGTTTCCCCAACAATAGAGGGGCAGGGCCTGCGGAGGCCATGGTTAAAAATGCAAAGAAACAGGAACAGGCCAAAGCTGCGCCGATCACTGAACCGTTATACCCGTTAACGGTGGCATAAATGACCACAAATGGGGATACCAGGCTGCCGATAATCAATCCCGTAGCCAGATTTGAGAAGAAATTGGTGATCACCGTAGCTGTTCCCACCAGCACCAGCATGAATACCGGGAATGCCATATCTTCGAACAGCGGCCCCAGAAGGACGGACAGCCACGTCTTAACTCCCAGATCATTGTTGCTCAGCATGGCTCCCACGGCTGTGAATGCGGCGATTGCCAGCACAACGCCCCAGAAGATCTTGCCAAACAGCTGTTCCGGATTCACGATGGGTTTATTATCCACTTTAAACAGGCATATGATTGATACCATCAGAGCAAACCACAGCGGCTGTCCGATTCCGCTGAACCATCCGTAAAAACCTGTGGATTTCGGAATAAACAGAAGCAGAATGGAATACATCATGCCGCATAAAACTACCAAACTAACAAGTTTCTGCTGTTTTGTAATTTTCAGATTCTGCATCCCTTCCATTTTTGTAATATCAAAAGATTTCAACTTGCTCATGTCGATACGGAATACGTAAAGGGAAAACAAATTGAATACGATGACATATAACGCAAAAAACAGGGTGATGCTGATCATATAGATGGCAAAATTCAACTCGAATCCCAGTGCGGCTAACGGCTCCATGATGCTGTTAAATATGGAAAGGGCAATCCCCTTAAACGGCAGCAGCGACGAACCGATCATAGCGCTGGTCTGCAGCCCCAGACAGGTGATCATATGCCAATCGCTGTCTTCCTCGTATCCAATGGTATCTTTGATATAATCCTGTATCGTATAGGCCAGGATCAGACCTCCCACCGTCCCCACAAATGCCCCCAGACAGAAGACCGCAATCATAAAGGCAGCGCTGAACAAAAATGGCCTTCCCTGGATTTTCTTCCGGCTGATAATCCATTTTGCAAAGAATTCTCCCGCTCCGGTGATAATCAGAGCCTGGCACAGGGCATAGCAGAAAAACAACTGCACAATGGTTGCCGAACCAAATGTGCTGGTCAGCAGGGTTGCCGAAGTATAAAAGCCTGACATCAGGCTGGCAGCCATGGACAGGATACAGCTTGGAATCAGGTTAAACCCCATAACGATCATCCAAACCGTCCCGATGAATATGCCGATGGCGGTAATTCCCTGGCGGGTGATCCCTCCCCAGGACGGACATATGAATCCAAAGCCAAACAGGAAAAAAATACCCACAACCAGTTTCCAAACATACGATATAAAACTCTGCTGTTTTTTATCTGCAGACATCGATAATCCCCCTCTCCACTTCTCCCCAAAAGCAGGTTATGATTTTTTTGGAACGCAGGTAATCGCATCCCCGCCGTTAATAACCAAATCACAGTTCATATCTCTTAATTCTTTCCAGTAACCGTCACAAGGCTGGTCTAAATCCACTCCTTCTTCAATCAGCAGTTTCCGTATGCGGCAGCCGTCGATATCCCGGGGACGCACCTTTTCCCGGATCGCGATGTCAGCCGCCAGGCCCGCCGCATGGCCGGTGCCCATAGCAGGCCCGATGATTCTCATCGCTCCGTTGGCATGAAATTCTGCTGAACAGCATCGTCCGGCGCAGAGCAGGTTATCGATCCCTTCCGGCAAAAGGCAGCGGTACGGAATCTCACACCAGTCCTGGGGATTGGAGCGGGCCGGTATTCCTTCCGGCACTCCGAAAGGATGCATATTGGCATCACAATCCCGGCCAATATGATCTGATTCGCAGACAGCGCTTCCGTCTGGGGCCGGTATGTGGATATGGCGCATGAACACCCAATCGCCGCTGGTGGGATGATGGGTATCGAACATTTCCGGGAATCTGGCGATTCCGTCTTCAAATTTCACGCCGCATGCCACATCCCGGGCTTTCAGCATGTAATCGCCGAATATTCGCCGGCTGTCCCTCACTCCCGGAAGGGATCCGGTACCCGTCAGCCTCAGATTTTCAAATCCGGGCACATTATTTTTAAGGAATTTATGGAATTGTTTCATCAATTGATGCTGTTCCAAAATCTGCCTGGAAATGTCCTCCGCATCCGTATTATGGCAGTAATAGCTGTGAAATGAAAATGTAACGAATTCCGCATTATCATCCGGTGTATTAGGCAGCAGGACACGGAAAAAGCCGGACACACGGTTGCAGACATGCCGGGCCATTTCTCCCCTTTTAATCGCCTCTTCCTCCAGCACATATACGAGAGGCAGAGGATTCTCAATGCCTTTATCCTTCTGCTCTGCCTTCCACCGGTCTTCCGCCTGCTGGTATCTGATTAGGTCCGCCCCGGACCAGCGGGACCCCTGGGTGGTGGACATATTAAGTCCTGCAAAATCCTGGCCGCCTACTTCATAAGGCACGCCGGACAATGCCGCCACATCTCCGTCCCCCGTACTGTCGATGAATATTTTGGCCTTTACCTGAATGAGGCCGCCTTTTGTGTAAAATACGGCCGCTTTCATAACGCCGTCTTCCACTATGGTATCAATGCAGGTGGAATCATAGATCACCCGGCTTCCGGCCTCAAACACCATATCTTCCAGCACGATTTTGCCGTATTCCGGCTCAAAGGACGGGTTCCGGTAGTAATCTTTACTGGGATCCCTTTTCCTAAGCTGTCCTGCTGCATCCAGGCGTGTGGCAAATTCCAGGCAGATTCCTTCGATCCCGCCTGCGATCTGAGGCACATAGCCATTGGTTGCCAGACCGCCCAGGGTCACCCCTTTTTCAAATAAAATGGTATGAAGCCCTTTTCTCCCGCACTCGATCGCCGCTGCGCATCCGCCTGCGCCGCCGCCGATAACCGCTACATCACAAAATAAAGTTTTCGCTATGTTCTGCATATGATCCTCCATTCTGAATTTATTAAATTGTAACAGTTCAGGACGACTCATCGTCCTGAACAATAACGTTAAATTTATATTAAAGTTTCACGCCCTCTTTTGCAAATCCGATTTTGAAATAAAAATGTCGGAAATGGCAAACAAAAATGCCCCGACAAACAGCAGCCTGCGTTCATGCGTGCGGTATGGCCGCAGGCTGCTGTTTGTCGGGGCATTGGATTTCCATTTATTTATTTTTACAGGAATACTCTTTCACACATTGCCTAAACAGATTCAAAGACGGATTGTCACTCTCTTTTGCGCAAATAAAATACAAATAGACCGGAATTTCCCAGTCCACCACCGGAACCCCGGTGATATGATCTATGTTTCCGGTGAATTTTCGGGCAGTAGGATAAATATAATCTCCGTCCTGAAGAATCAGCGGCAGCAAAGGCAGGTTGGAACTGTCTAAAAAACGGACCTTCATCTGTTCTTTTGAGGTACCAAGATAATTCGACAGATAAGGAGGCACTTTTTTCCGTTCACTGTCGGCCGTATTGGTTATGATAATAGTCTGTCCAAGAAGCAGATCCCTGTCTTTTTTGTCAAAATATTCACATTTAGCCAGAGGATTTTTCCCGGACATCAAGAAATGAAACCCGCAGTTAACGCTGACCTGATCCTTTTCATACTCTTCCGACGGATAGAGCACCTCTGCCCTCTGATACGCATTGCTGCCCAAAAGCGCCACGAAAATTCCATGTAAAAGTCCGGCTGACAACTGTTTTCCAAGATCTTCCGGCGAAGCCTCTTTTTGGGAAAGCGCGATATCAGGATATCTTTTATTGAACATAGCCAGGATGCTGATTTCTTCTTCACATGGGAGATACTGCCCATAGCCGATGCGGAGCCGTTTCCTTCTGTCCCGCCCCAGTCCGTCAATGCTGTTCTGCATCTTTTCATATGCCTTTATAATGGTTTTAATCTCGCCGATCAGCACTTCCCCCGCCAGGGTCAGGTTCATTTCCTTCGATTTGCTGGCCCGTTCGAACAGCTTAACTCCCAGTTCTTCTTCCACCCGGGACACCTGCTTGGCAACCACGGAATAGGAGACAGACATGGCAAAGGCCGCCTCTTTATAGGAACCGAATTTGTAGGCGGCATATACATATTGCAGTGATTCCAAGGTCATAATGTACCATCCTTTATAAACGTTTTTCCTTATTATTTTTAATTATAACAGATATTGAAATATATGTGGGATGGTAAAACATTTAATAGAAAAAGTGCAAAGAGTGCGGACAGCTTTATTCCTGTGTCTGTGACACTTATCATGGGAACGGGAGATTTGGGAAAGAGTAAACTAGATTTTTAAAACTTTTCCTTGCATTTTTCTCACTTTCGTGATATTATATCCAAGTTCGCTTCATTAAGGCCTATTGGTCAAGCGGTTAAGACACCGCCCTCTCACGGCGGAAACCCGGGTTCGATTCCCGGATAGGTCAGATTGCTGCTGCATGTATTGCAGCAGCATTTTTTATTCCATAGAATCTTGTTTTTTCTTTCCCTGCTCCCCCAGCTTTTCCCTGTATTGTGACGGATACTGCCCCATCATCCGGTGAAAGACCGTACTGAAATACAACTGGTCAAATCCCACCTGTTCCGCAATATCTTTGATAAATGCAGCCGGATTCTCCTCCATCAGCGAAACCGCGGTATCAATCTTCTTCCTAAGCACATACTCTTTAAACGATCCACCGGAATAGGTGCGGAACAATTTGCTGATATAGGGCTGGCTGACGCCGAACATCATCCCTGTTTCCTGGAGGGACGGATTTTCCTTTAAATTATGGCTGATCCAGGATGTGATCTGGCGGTAAAGTGTTTCCGCCCGCTTCTGGGAATCCGCCTTATTCTCTTCCTGACAGAGAAAGACTTCCCGAAACCCCTCCCATATATTTTTCTTCAGTTCTTCAAAATTCCTGGAAATCTGTATGCTTTCATCAATCTGCTCATTCATGCCTGCCACGTCCAGATGCATGTTCTCAATCTGGTTCCATTTTCCGATAATGAGGTAACAGGCAGTTTTTATCTCATATACAGGGCGGTCTTCCCTCTCCCAGCATTGAAACAACTGTTCAAAGCTCTGTTCAAACTGCCTGCCGTTTTTTAAATAAAAAGAAGACGTCAGTTTGTCCATCAATTCCTGATCCAATTTTGCCCTTTTCGGTATCTCCATTTTGTCATCCGGATACCGGAACTTCCGGCTTTTATTCAGGCTCACCCTTCGTTTCAAAAAATGATACAACTGCTTAATCACAGCAGTCATGTCGTTAGAAGCCACAATATCCTCTCCGGTGACCGAAGTGACGGTCCCTTTGGTTTTATCGTCCGCCATGAAAACGGTCTGTATTTTATCCAGATTTGTTTCCTTTCTTTCCCTGCTCTCCAATCCTTCCAGCAGAACCACCACATTCTTATAAGGCACCGCACAGATGGCCTTATCCCCCAGTTTTTTTATCTGACGCCCCGCCTCTTCCATCAAAAGATCCCTGTTTCCATTTCGGTGAAGCATCATGATGCGGACAAATGGAAAGGGAAAGTAGACGGCAGTCTCTAACACCGCTTCCTCCTCCTCCATTCCTCCTAAAAACAGGAATTCAAGATGTTTCCGCCTTTTCGTGCGGTAATCCTGCATCAGGGTGTCCCGGGTTCTCTCCATCACCTTAAAAAATTCTTCCCGGTTGATGGGCTTTAACAGATAGTCCACCGTATTTAACTTGATGGCCTCCTGAGCGTATTCAAACATCTTGTATCCGCTGATAATCACGGATAAAAGCTGGGGATATTCATTTCTGGCCTGGTGGATCAGTTCCAGCCCGGTCATGCCGTTCATCTTGATGTCAGATATTAAAAGGTCGGGGCCTGTCATGCGGATCTGTTCCAATGCCTCTTCCCCGTCCTCACACAGCAGCAGCGCAAGCGCAAGCTTGGCTGTCTGAAGTCTTCCTCCGGCATTTAAACAGGGACCGATCACAAACCCGATGTGATACGCAGAAATATGGTCTTTATCCAGGTCGTTCCGCTCAATCAGCTTTAAAAGGCCGATACTCTTCGTATCCGCAATTCTTTTTAAGCCCTCTTTGACAATGATACGGTTTTCGTCCCGCAGCTTCATCACATCTCCTACCGTGGCGATAGCCGCAAATTCCAGCATGGACAGCCACTCTTCCTCCGGAACGGAAAACGCCTCGTAGAGAGCCTTTACAAGCTTATAGGCTACCATTCCGCCGCATATCTCAGGGTATGGATAACTGCATC
>JAGZXV010000265.1 GCA_018378255.1 Clostridiaceae bacterium
CAGGTTCAGGATTACATTCATGGATGGATTGATTACAGCCGAGGTCATACCCGCCTTCCTCTCCCGTTCCACCACGGTCTGATTGATTTTATCAAATCTGTCCCTCTCATAGTCCCCTTTAGACAGAGCTTTAATCACCCGGATCCCTGCAATATCCTCACGCACCAGACGCACAAAATCATCCACTGCCAATTGCAGCTTTGTAAACAGCGGAACACTCCGTTTTGTCACAGTCACCATGACCAGCGCCAAAAGAGGCAGCAGGCAGATCAGAATGGCAGACAGCCTGGGTTCCAGCGTCATGGTAACCACGATTCCTCCTGCCAGCAGAATTGGAGCTCTGACGCCCAGTCTCTGCAGCCTGGCAATCACCTGATGAAGATTATAAGTATCGCTGGTCAGACGTGAAATCAGAGTAGGTTTGGAGAATCCGTCTACCTGGCTTTCAGACAGATAGATGGTCTTCTCATACAGATCGTACCGTATCACCTGCATTACATCGCTGGCAACCCTGGATGCCATGCGGTTGGCAATAATATTAAAGGAGACCGCCATGACAGAACAGACCAGCATCACAACTCCCCACAAAAACACCTGGTTCTGATCGTGTTTCGGCGTTACAGTGTCGATCATATAGGCCAGAATCCAGGGAATGCACAAATCCATCACGGTTCCTGTAAACTTTATTAAAAATCCAAGTGACATTCTGAAATAATAAGGCTTTAAATATCCGGTAAGTATCCGTTTCATATAACCACCCCTCTTTTTCCTACTCTCCCTTAAACAGCAAACTGGCTGTTATATAATTCCGCATAAAAACCTTTCTTCTCCAGCAAATCACTATGGGTGCCCTGTTCAATGATATGCCCGTCCCTCATAACCAGAATCACATCTGCTTCTTTGATGGTTGATAAACGGTGCGCTACGATAAAGCTGGTTCTTCCCATCATCATCTTGGCAAAGGCCTGCTGGATCTTCACTTCAGTCCTGGTATCAATGGAGGACGTCGCCTCATCCAGAATCAGCATGGGCGGCAGACAGAGCATAACCCTGGCAATGCATAAAAGCTGCTTCTGCCCCTGGGACAAATTGCCTCCGTCTTCCGAAATGACCGTATCATATCCTTCGGGCATCCGCTTGATAAAACTGTGGGCATGCGCTTCTTTTGCCGCTCGGATGATCTCTTCCTCCGATGCATCCGGCCTTCCATATGCGATGTTTTCCCGGATGGTCCCCGACTTGAGCCAGGTTTCCTGAAGCACCATTCCATAATTCGTCCTCAAACTCTTTCTCGTCACCCGGCGGACATCATATCCGCTCACCCGGATCGATCCGGCATCCACATCATAAAACCTCATCAGCAGATTGATGAGCGTCGTCTTACCGCATCCGGTTGGCCCCACAATGGCGATTCTCTGTCCCGGTTTAACCTCTAAATTCAAATTTTCAATCAGGGGGACCTCCGGGTTATAGGAAAATGACACCTGTTCCAGAATAACGCTGCCATCGATTTCCTTTAATTCCACAGCATCCCGGGCGTCCTCGATAATTGTTTTTTCATCGATCAGTTCAAATACCCTGGATGCAGAAGCCAGAGCATTCTGCAGCTCTGTCACTACCCCTGAAATCTCATTAAACGGCTTTGTGTACTGGTTTGCATAGCTTAAAAAGCAGGAAAGCTGCCCTACGGTTAAAATACCTCTGACCGCGGCAAAAGCGCCCACAATCCCAACGCTGGCATACACTAATCCGTTGACAAAACGGGTGGCCGGGTTGGTGATGGAAGAAAAGAAAATGGCCTTCAGGCTGCATTTTCTCAAGCGCTCGTTGATCTCTTCAAATTCCTTCTGCGCCTCCTGTTCATGTCCGAAGGCCTGCACAATCTTCTGGTTTCCCAGCATCTCATCCACCAGGGAGGTCATCTCCCCTCTCGTTTCCGACTGCAGGCGGAACATGGTGAATGTTTTTTTAGCAATATAAGCCGCCACAAACAGGGATACCGGAGTCACCAGAACTACCACCAATGTGATTAACGGATTGACCGAGAGCATGAATCCCAGGGTTCCCAAAATGGTGAGAACGCCGGTAAACAGCTGGGTAAATCCCATCAAAAGCCCTTCGGAAAACTGGTCGATATCCGCGATAATACGGCTGATAATATCCCCGTACTGATGGGAATCCACATATTTTAAAGGCAGCACTTCCAGATGGTTAAATGCCTTTGTCCTTATATCCTTCACAACCCGGTAGGTAATCTGATTGTTGATATGGTTCATCAGCCACTGGGACAATGCGGTTATCACAATAACACAGCCTATCTTTTTCAATATCTCCAACAGCCCGTCAAAATCCACCTGTCCGGGTCCAATGATCAAATCCACGCCCTGTCCAACCAGGATCGGCGCATAGAGAGTAGTCGCCACCGTGACAGCCGCCAGCACGATGGAAGCAGTCACTCCCCATTTATACTGGCTGATATAGGTTAATACACGTTTTAATGTTGATTTATATTTTTTCATCTCAGCCCACCTCTTCTTTTGAAAGCTGTGACAGGCAGATTTCCCGGTATACTTCACAGTTTTCTAATAATTCTGAATGGGTGCCGCAGCCGGCCATATGCCCGTCATCCAGCACAATGATCTGATCCGCATTCTTTATGGTAGTAGCACGCTGGGATACGATAAACACGGTCATATCCTTCGTTCCTTCCTTAATCGCTTTCCTGAGTTTCGCATCTGTGGCAAAGTCAAGAGCGGATGCGCTGTCATCCATAATCAGGATTTCCGGCTGTTTTACCAGCGCCCTGGCAATGGTCAGACGCTGCCGCTGGCCTCCCGACAAGTTCTTGCCTCCCTGGTCGATATTCAGATCCAGACCCTGATCCTTTGTATCCACAAATTCTTTTGCCTGGGCTATCTCAAGCGCCCGGAAAATCTCCTCATCCCCGGCATCTTCTTTTCCCCATTTCATATTATCCCTCAGAGTTCCTTTAAAGAGCACTGCCCGCTGAGGCACGATACCGACTTTATTTCTCAGCTGTTCCAAAGGATAGTTTCCGGCCTCCACCCCATCGATCAGCACCTGACCGGTTCTGGCCTGGTAAAATCTCGGAATCAAATTCACAAGAGAGGTTTTACCGGAGCCGGTGCCTCCGATAATTCCGATGGTCTGGCCTTTATATGCAGTGAAATCAATATCGGTCAGGGAATCTTCCTTCGCCCCCTGGTATGCGAAATTCACATGGCTAAACCGTACTTTCGGCTGGCCTTCTTTTCCTTTTACATGCTCTGAAACCAGATCTTCTATGGTTGTTTTCTCATCAAATATCGTACTGACGCGGTTTGCACAAGCCAGGGCCTTTGAGATGGAAACGATCAGATTTGCCATCTTGATTAACTCCACCAGGATCTGGGACATATAATTGACTAAAGCCACCGTTTCCCCCTGGGTGATGATCCCCTGGTCCACCTGCTGCCCGGAAACCCAGACCACTAAAATGACCGCCAGATTGACGATCACATAAGTCATAGGATTCATGAGTGCGGAAATCTTTCCTACAAATACCTGGAATCTGACAAGGGTACCGTTTGCATCATCGAATTTGGCAATTTCATCTTCCTGGCGGTTGAAGGCCCGGATCACTCTGGCCCCCACCAGGTTTTCCCTGGTAGCTAAAAGAACCTTGTCCAACTGACGCTGTACTTTTTTATAAAGCGGCATGCTGACAATCATAATTCCAAACACCACCGCACACAGAAGCGGAATGGCGACCACAAACACCATAGCGGCCTTTACATTGACGGTAAACGCCATAACCATGGCTCCAAATACAATAAATGGTGATCGGAGAAGCAGGCGGAGTGCCAGATTCAGACCGGACTGCACCTGATTGATATCACTGGTCATTCTGGTGATCAGTGTGGCGGTTCCGATCTTATCGATTTCGTTATAAGACAGGCTGTTAATATGGGCAAAAAGATCGTTTCTCAGCGCGCTTCCGAATCCTACGGAGGCTTTGGCGGCAAAATATTGTGCGGTCAAAGAACATGTCAGGCCAATAACACCCAACAGCACTAAAACCGCACCCATCTTTACTATATAAGCGGTATCCTGGTTTCCGATACCGATATCTATAATCTTCGCCATAACCAGAGGGACAAAAAGTTCAAAGCTGGCTTCCAAAAGCTTAAACAGAGGCCCCAGCACACTTTCCACTTTATAATCCCTGATATATTTCATTAACTTATGCATTTGTGTTTCCCTCCAAATATTCTGTCTCAAAAACGAAAAATCTTTTATATTATACCATTTTCTTACAATAATAACAAGATTTCAAACACCAGGAAAATTAAATAATGTAACAGTTCAGACGGCGGGAAAAATGATTAGGAAAGCAGCATCAAGCTTGCTTATAAGCAGCTTTTTTAATCATTTTTCACATCGGATGGACATCCGATGCTTCTTGGCCATCTTTTTTGGTCAAGAAGATGAGCCGTCGGAACTGTTGCTAAAAAATATCCGGCTTGATATTTTTTGCAGGGCATGATAATATGCTTGTTATATAATAACAATAGACAGAAGGGGATTCTATGCTTCGATTTGTAATTACCTGCAAGCGGATTTATGACCGGTACGTGGAAGATGAAATGACCGTATATGCGGCTCAGGCATCTTTTTTTATTGTCATAGCTGCATTTCCGTTCATTATGCTTCTGCTGACTCTGATCCGTTTTGTTCCCGGGCTCACGAAACTGGACGTACAAACTACCTTGATCGCCATTGTGCCCGACATGCTGAATTCTTTTGTGATCGGCATCGTTGAGGAACTGTATACCAAATCCACAGGAACCATCCTTTCTGCCACCGCAATTACGGCTCTTTGGGGTGCTTCCAGAGGGATGTTAAGCATTGAAAAAGGCTTAAACCGGGCCTATAAAAGCCAGGAGAAACGAAACTATATTGTCAGCCGGCTCATCTGTTCCGGATATACTCTGGTTTTCATGATCGTCTGCATCATGTGCCTGCTGCTGCTGGTTTTCGGCAACTCCCTGCATCATTTTATGGAGAGACGTTTTCCGATTATTGCCAATATCACATTCTACCTGATTAATTTCAGGCTGTTATTGTCGCTTACCATACTGGTTGTATGCTTCACATTTTTATACACCTTTATTCCCAAGAAAAAACAAAAGATGAGGAAACAGCTTCCCGGTGCAATTATAACAACCGTTGGCTGGATTCTCTCATCTTATGCATTTTCCATTTACTTTAACAACTTCAGCAACTTTCCATACATGTATGGAAGCCTGACTGCAGTGGTGCTGCTCATGTTATGGCTTTATATGTGTATCTGCATCGTGTTTTTCGGCGCTGAGATCAATTATCTCTATTCCACAGCGGAAAACATGGGCGTTGACAGATAACGGTCTCCCGTATCCGGCAGTAAAGCTACGATGGTCTTTCCCTTGTTTTCCGGCCTTTTAGCCAGCTGGACTGCCGCCCATACCGCGGCTCCGGCGCTGATTCCCACCAAAACACCTTCCCTGGTGGCGGTCTGACGTCCCATTTCATAGGCATCTTCATCTTTAACCAGGATGATTTCATCATAAACAGACGTATTTAACAATTCAGGCACAAAGCCGGCTCCGATTCCCTGAAGACCGTGAGGGCCGGCTTTTTTCTCTGATAAGAAAGGTGATCCCGCCGGCTCCACTGCCACCACCTTCACATCCGGGTTCTGTGACTTCAAATACTCTCCGATTCCGGTGATCGTGCCGCCGGTTCCCACACCTGCCACAAATATATCTACATTTCCGTCCGTATCCTGCCAGATCTCAGGCCCTGTGGTCTCTCTGTGGGCGTCGGCATTGGCCGGGTTCACAAACTGGCCCAAAATTACAGATCCCGGCGTTTCCCTCTGAAGTTCTTCCGCCTTTTCAATGGCCCCCTTCATTCCCTTCGTTCCATCCGTCAGCACCAGTCTGGCGCCATAGGCCTTTAATAAAGCTCTCCGTTCTGAGCTCATGGTTTCCGGCATGGTGAGAATTGTCTGATAGCCTTTTATTGCAGCGATGCTTGCCAGGCCGATTCCCGTGTTTCCGGAAGTGGGCTCAATAATCACTCCACCCGGTTTCAGCTTTCCGGACTGTTCAGCGTCCTCGATCATGTACAGGGCCGCTCTGTCCTTCACGCTGCCGGCCGGATTAAAGTATTCCAGTTTAGCCAGCACATCCGCTTCACACCCACAGGCTTCGGCCAGACGGTTCATCCTGAGAAGG
>JAGZXV010000266.1 GCA_018378255.1 Clostridiaceae bacterium
ATCGCGGATGAGCCCACCACGGCTCTGGATGTTACCATCCAGGCCCAGGTGCTGGATATCATGATGAACCTGAAGAAAAAGTTCCAGATGGGGCTTGTGATGATCACCCACGATTTAGGCGTGGTGGCGGAAACCTGCGATAAGGTGGCAGTTGTCTATGCCGGTGAAATCGTTGAGACGGGCACAGTGGAAGAGGTTTACTTAAATCCCAGACATCCGTATACCTGCGGCCTGTTTGATTCCATACCAAAGCTGGATGAAGACAGCACCAAACTGGTCCCCATTGAAGGAATGACGCCCAATATGGCGGAGCCGCCTTCAGGCTGCTACTTCCATCCAAGATGTAAATACTGCCAGGAAATCTGTAAAACAAAATCTCCGGAAATGACGGAAGGAAGCCATAAATACAAGTGTTTCTTCCCATTAGGAAACGGGGATGACGAGAAAGGGGCGTGAAGCCATGAACACAATGCTGGAGGTAATCGGACTTAAAAAATATTTTCAGGTAGCCAATGGCGGACAGCTTCATGCGGTGGACAATGTAAGCTTTAAAATTGAAAAGGGGGAGACCCTGGGAATCGTAGGGGAATCAGGCTGCGGCAAAAGTACGCTGGGACGTTCCATATTAAGGCTTCATGAGCCTACGGCGGGCAAGGTGATCTTTAACGACATGGATATCGTGTCTTTTGATAAAGAAGAGATGCGCCAGATGAGAAAAGAGATGCAGATCATTTTCCAGGATCCCTATGCATCGCTGAACCCCAGATATACCATATCACAGATCATTGAGGAACCTTTAAAGCTGCATAATCTCTATGGAAATGCCGCAAAACGGCGTGAACGGGTGGAAGAACTGATGGAACTGACCGGGCTGTCCCGGCGCATGTACAACATGTATCCTCATGAATTCGACGGCGGAAGGCGTCAGAGGGTGGTTATCGCCAGAGCTCTTTCCGTAAACCCCAAGTTCATCGTATGTGACGAGCCGGTGAGCGCGTTGGACGTATCCGTACAGGCGCAGATCATCAACCTGATGATGGAACTCCAGGAGAGGCTGGGGCTGACTTATATTTTTATTTCCCATGATATGTCGGTAATTAAGCACATTTCTACCAATATCGGCGTCATGTATCTGGGCCAGATGATTGAAAAAGCGCCGAAAAACGAGGTGTTTAAAAACCCGCTTCATCCTTATACCATCGCCCTTCTTTCCGCCATACCGTCTGTAAACGTGAAGGTGAAGAAGGAGAAAATCATATTAAAAGGTGAGATCGGATCGCCGGTAAATCCAAAACCGGGCTGCCGTTTCGCCCCAAGATGTCCATTTGCGACGGATCGCTGTTTAGTCGAAAACCCGGCGTTTGAAGAGGTGAAGCCGGATCATTTTGTGGCCTGCCACAGGACAAAAGAAATGATGGAAGGCAAATTAAGGTTTTAATCGGTAATGCCGATAAAATAAATCCAAGGAGGAATATAAGCTATGAAAAAAAGAAAACTGGTGTCCCTATTATTATGCGGTGCCATGGCAGTATCCATGACCGGATGTAATGTAAAGACAAAGAGCGATACCACAAAAGCGGCTGCGGAAAGCCAGACAGCGGCAAACCAGGAAGCGGATCCCAATGCAGGCGTTGAGATCGGAGAGGTGAAATTAAAACTTCTGTACCAGTCCAGCAATGAAAATGTGGCCAACGTTATCCGTGATGAACTGACAAAAGCGGGGATGACGGTGGAAATGAACGCCGCATCCGATGGAGCGACCTTTAAGGAACAGGAAAAAAACGGAAACTTCGATATCGTGCTCACCGGCTGGGCAAACCCAATCGGAACTCCTGACTACGGCTGCCGCGGTATCTGGCTGAGCACAGGTGACAGCAACGTTACAGGTATCAACGATCCGGCATTGGATGAACTGGTTATCCAGGCATCGGGGGAGACTGAGGATAAATATATTGAAACATACGGAAAGGCTGAAAAGCTGGTTGTGGAAGAGCAGTGCTATATGACGCCGCTTCATCAGAACATGAATGCCCGCGCTTTCAGCAATATCCTGAAACCGGAAACAATTGTTAACAACTTAAGATGGGAAGATGTGGACTATGTGGACGAATCCCAGAGAGATTCCAGGACACTGGTAATCACCCAGACCGGTTCCAGCATCACCACCTGGGACCCGATCAGAGCGGATGACCAGAGTTCAGGATACACCCTGGATGAACTCTACATCCATCTGGTAACCCTGGCTCCTGACTGGAGTGTTACCACAGACAGTTCTTTATCCTATAATTATGCGATATCAGAAGACAATAAGTCTTACTACTTTGTACTCAGAGACGACTGTGGATTTGCAAGAGTTGATAAAGACGGCAAGGTATATGATTCAGGCGTAAAAGTAGCAGGCGAGGATGTCGTTTATTCTTTAAACAGAGCAAAAGACAAAGAGTCCATCCCAATGCACCAGACTTACAGTATGTATGAAAACCTGGATACCGTTGAACTGGTGACAGATTTAAGTGAATTGGAAACCGTAAAGACAGCTGACGGAAAGACAGTGAAAGAAGTTCTGGAAAATGGAATTACACCGATCAGCAATACAGTAGCCGGAAGAGATGAAGTGGACAATGAAGCCGGAAATTACCAGATCGTGCGCTGCAATACTTCCGTACCGTTCCCACAGATTTTAAACTGCTTAACCTTCCATGGAGCAGGTATTGTGGACAGCGAATGGGTTGAAAACATGAACAAGGATGTGGATTTTGCAAATTATGACGCTACGAAAGACCGTTTATACGGCGATTCCGTCACAACAGTAGAAGGCGCAACCTATGATAACCAGTTATCCGTAAGCGGAAACTATGTGCTCACATCCATGAACGATTACCAGATGAACTTCGTAGCAAACCCGGCAATCCGTACAAAAGATCCGGAATGCAACTTAATCAAGACTATTACCAATAAATTCATCGCAGACCAGGAAACAGCCCTTTCCGCACTCAGAAGCGGGGATGTGGATTACTGCTACACAATTCCTCAGACAAAATACGATGTTGTGGAAGCTGATCCGAATTTAAGCCTGAACAAGTTCCCGGGAATCCGTGTGTTCATGCTGGCTTTCAATATGCATGGAAACTCCATCGTGTCTGATTCCGTGGATTTAAGAAAAGCAGTTGCTTCTGTTATCAACTTCGATGATATCAACGCAGTTTTAAGCGGCAATGCGCTTGAATGCTACAGCCCGCTTGCAACTTGTCTTGATCCGGGCAACAAACTGTCCTATCAGCCGGGTGACACGGAAAAATATTTAAGAGCTTATTTCGCAAATAAAAAATAAAAGGTAAGGGAATCATGGATAAACAGGAACTGATAAAACAGGTAGAGCAATACATAAACCAGAACAGGGATGCGATTGTTGAAGATTTAAAGACGCTGGTGCGGATTCCCAGCATCAGCGTCGAAGGAGACGAAGAAAAGCCTTTTGGAGAGGAATGCGCCAGGGCGCTGGATCAGGCCCTTTTAATGGCAAAAGACCGGGGCTTTTACGTCAACAATCACGATTACTGGTATGGTACGGCCTTTTACGGATGTGAGAAAAATGACAATGGCCTGATCGGCATATTCTCTCATCTGGATGTGGTGGAGGTTGGGGATAACTGGATCTATGAGCCATTTGAGCCCATAGAAAAAGAGGGATTCCTGATCGGCCGCGGAGCCGGAGACAATAAAAGCGGCGCAGTCGTCGGGATGTATGCTATGCAGGCAGTAAAAGAACTGAATATTCCGCTGAGAAGCAATCTGATGCTGTACTTCGGATGCAATGAAGAAAAAGGGATGAAGGATATCGAGCGGTTCGCAAAAGAACATCTGATGCCTGATTATTCCATGGTTCCGGACCTGTTTTTCCCGGTGTGCTACGGAGAAAAAGGTAACTTAAAACTGTCTCTGCAGGCTAAAAAGGGATTTGTACAGATCGTTGATTTGGCAGGCGGTAAGGCAGAGAACATGATACCTGAAAAGGCTGAGGCCAGGATTTGCCATAGCCCCCGGTTGTATGAACAGGCAGTTTCAGCGGCAGGCTCAAGAGAGGATATTACAGTCCGGGAATCCGACGGAATGATCATTGTGACGGCATTGGGAACCGGCGGCCACAGTTCCATGCCGGAAGGGACCATTGACGCCATATGGGTGCTGGCGGATTTCTTAAAAGGGCTGGATGCTCTGGATCCGTCCGACCGGGATATCTGTGCCAGCATTGCAGAATTTACAGGTGATTATGAGGGAAAAACGCTGGGAATCGACTGGAGCGACGAACCTTCCGGTAAATTGGTCTGTGCGGCTGTGAAGGCCAGAATGGACGGGACTTTGCCGGAGATTCTATTCAACATCCGCTATCCTGTCACAGATTACCGGGAGCGGATTGAAACTGAGCTTCTGAAGGTGATTACGGACAAAGGATTTGTGGTGAATGGCATTACCAATAACGGACCTCTGTATTTGTCAAAGGATGATCCCTATGTGCAGACATTGATGAATGTATATCATGAAGTGACAGGGCTTGACAGAGAAGCATACGTGATTGACGGCGGAACCTATGCCAGAAAATTAAAACATGCGGTGGGTTACGGCGGAGGAAATGGAACCCATGCCGATTTCCTTCCCCCGGGCCACGGCAGGGTCCATCAGCCGGATGAAGCCAGAAATATCCAGGGGATTTTGGACGCC
Organism: Clostridiaceae bacterium; assembly: GCA_018378255.1. Taxonomy (GTDB): domain Bacteria; phylum Bacillota; class Clostridia; order Lachnospirales; family Lachnospiraceae; genus CHH4-2. Next base: position 4,720 of record JAGZXV010000266.1, read on the forward strand.
ATAAAGATCTATGTGATGTCTATTCTGGCCATTGACGATATGATCCAGGCAGAACGGGAAGAAAAATCAGGAGAACAGATCAGATGATGAAACAGGTAAAACCCATAACAAAAGAGCTGCTGAAGCGGTGTGCCGAAGACTTTGATAAAAATTCGTCCTATCGGGCGCTGGCCTGTGCAGCATCTAAATCAGAACTGGCAGATATTTCTTATTATGACACGGCTGCGCGGAAACTGGATATGACATTTTCCATCGATCTGTGTGATTCTAAGGTCACTTGGCAGAAGGCCAGCGGACGGTGCTGGATCTTTGCAGCACTGAATATACTGCGGGAAGTGGCAGCAAAAAACTGCAATATGGACAGAATTGAGCTGTCGGAAAATTATATCGCTTTCTGGGATAAATTTGAGAAAATCAACTATTTTCTGGAATCCGTCATAGACAGCGCCGCCCTCCCCGTCGGAGACAGAACTCTGGATTGGATTCTCCAGGGAATCAGCGACGGCGGACAATGGGATATGATCGTTTCGGTCATTAAAAAATACGGTGTTGTGCCTCTTTCAGCCATGCCGGAAACTTATCAGTCCTCCAACACCAGGGTGATGAGCCGGATGATCAACAGGAAACTGAGGGAATATGCCATTGAACTGCGTTCCCTGGTGTCTCAGGGCCTGGAGCCGTGGCAGCGGAAGGAAGAGATGCTGTCGGAGATGTACCGGGCGCTGTGTATCTGCTTCGGAAAGCCGGCGGATACCTTTGATTTTGAGTACAGGGACAGGGATAAAAACTATTTTGAGGACAGAAACCTGACGCCGGAGACATTTTACAACAAATATATCGGGGTGGATTTAGACGATTATGTCAGCATTATCAATGCCCCCACAACAGATAAACCTTATGGGAAAGCTTATACGGTAAAATATCTGGGCAATGTGGTGGAAGATTCGGTCCGCCATATCAATGTTATGATGGAAGATTTAAAAGAGATGGTGGTTAAGCAGTTAAAAGACGGAGAACCGGTATGGTTTGGCAGCGACTGTTCCAAATTCGGGGACCGGAAGCTTGGAATCTGGGATCAGGATTCGTTCCTCTACGGCGAGATGCTGGGGGGCCTGACCTTTGGCCTGAGCAAGGAAGAGAGCCTGGATTACCGGGACAGCGCCATGAATCACGCGATGGTAATCGCAGGCGTGAACTTCGACGAAAACGGCTCGCCGAACAGGTGGAAAATTGAAAACAGCTGGGGCGAGGAAGCCGGACAAAAAGGGTATTTTGTGATGAGTGCCAAATGGTTTGATGAATTCACCTATCAGGCGGTGGTACACAAAAAATATCTGCCTGAAAAACTGCAGGCCGCGCTTACAGAGGAACCTGAAGAACTGGAGCCATGGGATCCGATGGGATCGTTGGCGGGGGTGTAAAATCTTTTTTAATTTTTGGCGGGAGTAACGCCTGTAAGAAGGGGAACCTGGGGCAGAGGACAAGGCCAGGCGGCCAAAGGGGCGGACCAAAGGTGACGGGGATCTGATTCCGACCGTT
>JAGZXV010000267.1 GCA_018378255.1 Clostridiaceae bacterium
AAGTGGTGCCACCAGGAATCGAACCGGGGACACAAGGATTTTCAGTCCTTTGCTCTACCAACTGAGCTATGGCACCATTGTTTCTTGTTTGCGGTTGCACCCAGCATTTGTTCAAATACTTTTGAAGCATCTGCCCCATCGTTGGAATAGCAATACACTTCCATCCGGTTGCAGGTGGATAATACCACCGCCTCTTCTATGGATTCATGACTGCAAAGCCCTTCCAAAATCCGCTCCTGCTGCTCCTCATTAAACGCGAACAGGGACCTGATCTCAATCGGCGTTGTTTTATAACTGACACTTAATAATTGTACTCCCATAACTGCCTCACTTTATGCCTGTAAAATGACCTCACAGGTTTTTTTAATATCGTCATCGCTGTGAGCGGCCGACACAAACATGGCCTCAAACTGAGATGGAGCCACATAGATTCCATGTTCCAGCAGCGCTCCAAAATACTCCGCGTAAGCCGACGTATCAGAAGAGGTGGCGCTTTCGTAATCCGTCACCATTTTACCCGTAAAAAATGCACACAGCAGGGATCCCACCTGGTTTACGCACAAATTCCCTTTATTTTTCAGTTCACCCCTTTTTCTCAGGGCGTCTGCAAGAGTTTTGGCCTTTTGTTCGATCCCTGTATAATACTCCGGATGGGCTTTCAGGATTTCCAATGTTTTGATCCCCGCAGTGGTGGCTATCGGATTGCCGGAGAGCGTTCCCGCCTGGTAGACAGGCCCTACCGGTGAAACCATATCCATGATCTCTTTTTTACCGCCGTAAGCTGCCATCGGCATACCGCCGCCGATTATCTTGCCCAGAGTAGTCATGTCCGGCTTAATTTTATAGTATTCCTGGGCCCCGCCGTATCCCAGGCGGAATCCGGTTATCACCTCGTCGAAAATTAAAACAGTGCCGTATTCCAGGGTGATTTCACGCAGAAATTCCAGGAATCCGTCTTTTGGAAGAACCACCCCCATGTTGGCAGCCACCGGTTCTACGATTATGGCAGCCACCTGGCCTTTATAAGTTTCCATCAGCTCCCTGACAGAATCTTTGTCATTGTAAAGGGCCACTAGGGTATTCTGAGTATAGGAAGCAGGGACGCCGCTGCTGTCCGGGACTGCCGTGGTGAGAGCCGCCGAACCTGCTTTTACAAGAAGGCCGTCGGAATGGCCGTGGTAATTACCCTTGAATTTGATAATCAAATCCCTCCCGGTATATCCGCGGGCAGTGCGGATCGCGCTCATGACGGCTTCCGTACCGGAGCTGACAAGTCTCACTTTTTCCACAGAAGGCATAGCTTCACAGATCATCTCCGCAAGCACCAGCTCCTTTTCAGTAGGCGCTCCATAGGTCAGCCCCTTTTCACACGCTTCTTTCACCGCTTCAATCACTTCCGGATGGGCATGTCCCAGTATCCCCGGACCCCAGGAACATACATAGTCGATATATTCATTTCCATCCACATCCGTAATGCGGCTGCCCTTTGCATGATCGATAAATAACGGTGTTCTTCCTACGGATCCGAAAGCGCGTACCGGACTGTTTACACCGCCCGGGATTCTCTGTCTGGATGCTTCAAATAACCGCTTTGATTCTTCTGTTCTCATCACTGCTCGTCTCCTTCAAATTTTTTATAAGCTTCTATATTAATCGTTTCAAATGTGCTGTTTTCCAGATATACTTCATTCGCCATATCCAGCATGGGAAATAAGAGCACGGTTCCGGTTCCTTCTCCCAAAGCCAGGTTGCCTAAAATGAGCGGACGCAGCCCCAGCTCCTCCATAATCTTTTCACTGGACGGTTCCTTACTCATATGGGATGGCAGCATGTATCCTACAGCGTCAGGGCAGATCCTTTTCGCCAGCAAAGCGGCAATGGAAGAGATCAGGCCGTCTATCACCACAGGAATCCGGTAAATGGCCCCTCCTAAGAATAAACCGGTCATTCCCGCAATATCAAATCCGCCCAGATCAGCCAGCACTTCCAATGGATCGGCCGGGTCCGGATGATGCAGCGCTATGGCCTCTTTGATCACATTGATTTTCCGCTTGATGCCTTCTTTTGAAAGCCCTGCGCCCTTTCCCGTCACCTGTTCAGGGGGCAGATTTAAAAGCACGCTGGCAATGGCGCTGCTGGTGGTAGTATTACCGATTCCCATCTCGCCGGTGCCCAGAATCCGGTATCCGTCCTCTTTCAGTTCCTTAACGAGATGAATTCCCGTTAAAATGCCCTGAAGAGCCTCCTCCTTTGTCATGGCCGGTTCTTTAGCCAGGTTTTTTGTGCCATAAGCGATCTTGCAGTTTCTGATCCCCGGTTCTTTTACCTCCCGGTTAATGCCGATATCCACCGGTATCACGTCAGCCCCCGCCACTGCAGCCATCCTGTTTACGCTGGCAATCCCTCTGGCAAAATTCTCAGAGACCACTGCTGTCACACTGCTGTCCGTCTGGGTAACCCCTTCAGCCACCACGCCATTGTCACTGCACATAACCACAACCGCCTTTTTCTCCAGTAAAACCATTTCCTGGTTCTGGATTCCGGCTATCTTGGTAATCATCTGTTCCAGAAGGCCCAGCCCATCCAGGGGCTTTGCTATATTATCCCAGTGGGCTTTGCTTACCCGCAGAATTTCCTGATTCAACGGCCTTATCAGCCCGCATAATTGTTCTAATTCCATCTTTCGCTCCATATCCTGCTCCTTTTTACTGTCCGGTTCTGCGCAGGTATCATGCCCGCTCTGCGGACATGATGCCATAGCCGCTCTGCGGCTATAGCAGCCTCCGGCGGATTCCAGCGCCCGGCTTTCTGCGGTGAACGCAGAAACCGGCATGCGCAGGTATAATTCCCGCTCTGCGGACATTATACCATATCTCCCAATAACTTAACATCCAAAATTCATAAATCATAATGGTCTGTAACGGAAAGGGAGGTGTCACCGCACCTCCCCCTATCAGCTCTTTATTTTTCAAATTCAATGCTGGCAGTGGCCGGCAGTGCCAGTCTGCACTCCACTTCCATACATTTAATGATCCCGGCAATCGCAGGACAGGATGCATGGCCCGGGAAATGCTCAACGGCATATTCGTAAAGATCGCCGGCTCCCGGTTTAGCCAGGCATACGTCAAATGCATCAAACGTATTTCCCAAATCCTCAAACATCTTCCGGATGCTCTCGCAGCCTGATTTCACTGTAACAGTCACATCCTGCTGATCCTCTGATTCCGCAGTCACAGTTGTAATCAGACCACAGATACCTGGATTAATTTTAACTTTTGTCATAATACTCAGCCCTTTCTTTTTTTATCTACGGCAGCTTTGAAACAGGCTGTCAGTTCCGGGGTATCCGGCAGAATACTTTCGTACTTCACTTCGCCGTCCACACAGATGGTGGGAACCTGTTTAGCTCCCAGTTTCATCATGCAGGCAACCCCTTCTTTTTCTTTAATCTTATGTTCAATAATTATTACCTGGTCCATTAACGGAGCCGCAGCCACGCGCACCGCCTCCATATTGTACTGGCAGGCCGCGCAGGATTCGGAATCCAGCGTGATACAGTCGATGATCACCTTTTCCTCCGCCTGGTAATCGGGAAGTTCGTAGGTTACGCCTTCCATCACATTGCCGCCTTCAAAAATGTCTTCGATATCTCCATGAACGGTTTTCGTAACCGCCTGCACATTTTCAACCGGAGTCGCATACGGCATATCGCAGCCGGGAGCCAGGATAAAGCCTTCGTGGCCGCCGATCTGCATACAATTAGCAGCGTCCTGCATGTTGTCGTATGGAGTGCCGAAAAGCATGGTCAGGGTCAGTTTAATGTTGCCGCCCACGGAAACTTTATTCTTATGGCAGATATCCACCACATAATCCAACGGGATATTCTCATCCACAGATACATTATCCGCATGGATTTTACACATGGCCTCCACATTTCTCCTGGCGTTTCCGCACACGAACATGGAGCCAAGTTTTCCTCTTTCGTGAATATAGTCAAATACAGGAGTTACATAAGGGCTGACAAATTCCTCAAAATTATCCGGGGAAATCTGGGAGGTCATCGGATCCACCAGGGCAACAATATCAACTCCCGCGTCTATGTACATTTTCGCCATGTTAATCGCCACCTTCTGACAGAACTCCATGAGTTCTTCCACCTCTTCCGGCTCATCCAGCATATCATAGAAAATGTCGGTTCCCTTCAGGTGCAGCGCCAGGGTAAATGGGCCGGTAATCAGGCCGTACACAGCGATTTTATCTCCTACCGCTTCTACAATCCTTCTGGTGGCGCTAAGGGCGATGGGCAGGCGTCCGTCATTTTCAGTTGGAATCTTTAAATCTTTAAGGCTGGCGCCCTGCTCTAAAATATGAGTGGATACGGCCGGCGGGTTGTCTTTCGCATATGTGAGCTTACAGCCCATGGCCTCAGCCTCAAGCTGTAAATCAAACATGGTTGGAATACCGTCAGGATTATAAAGTTCCACTGCTTTTAATACGCCGTTTACAATGTCCTCTTCGCTTTTAAAAAAAGTCTCACAGTCCACTCCGATCAGACTGGCCGCGTGACAGCCTACAAAAGGCACCCACGGTATTCTGTCCACTTTTTTGCACTGTACTGCATTTAATACCAACTCTTTCTGATTCATCTTCGTTCTCCTCCATCATTTCTCATCATTCATAAATATTAACCGGACACCCCATGATCCTGTCCCATTGCCGGTACAGTTCCTGTTTAAAGTCTCCGTGTCCATTCAGGATCATAACAATCTTTGTCCTCACCATCAAATCCCTTTTTTTCGGTACATACGGTTCAAACGACCACTGATCCGTTGTCGAATCAAAAAGGAACCACTGGTTTTCTATCTTAGCAAATCCCTTTCCCCTCAGCATTTCAACTGACAGGCTTTTGATGAATTCCTTTAATTTTTCTTCTGATATATCTCCGTCACATTCCAGCGCATAGGATGCCGGGCGGTTCCAAGGATGATTGCTGGTCTCACCCACATAACCGTTGTCCTCCAGATGATCCTTTAGAAAATCAAGCGGCACATCGGAAAACATGGTTTCATACCGCACCGCATTGGGATTCAGTTTTTCAATCACAGCGCGGATCTCCTCCAAAGTCACCTCATTCACCAGATCAATCTTATTAATAATGATAAAATTGCTGGAAATGATCTGATTCTGGATCGGTGTCAGCACCTTTACATGTCTGGTAAAGGATACGGAATCCACCACACAGACAGCCCCTTTATAATGATATCCTCTCTCCGTTTTTCCCGTCAGTTCATCTAACAGGGTATGGATGCTGGACGGATCCGCCAGACCTGAGTTTTCAACCACAAGAATATCTACGTCCAGCTTGGTAAATCCGATCAGGGTTTTTACAAATTCTCCCTTCAGGCAGCTGCAGAAGATCGATCCGTTGCTGATCTCGATCAGGTGCATGCCCTCCCGTTCCACCAAAGTGCCGTCGATTCCAACGCCTCCGAACTCATTTACCAGGACCCCGATCTTTTTATCACCCATGCCGGACAGCATTTTCTTCAAAAGCGTGGTCTTTCCCGATCCCAGGAAACCGGAGATCAGATATAAATCGATATCGCGGTTTTCTTGTGCCGTTTCCTTCGCAAAATCATCCAGACCCTCTTTCCATTCTCCTGTCTCATCATGGTATTGGATGCTGGACGGGTGGAGTTCACATTCACACCGGCTGTCCTTGTCCGTTTGGGCCGCTTCAATGATAACCGTTTCATTTTCCTCTAAATCAGCCTTGCTCTTAGGGAAAAACGGGCACTGTTTCAGCTTGCATTCCCGGTTGTTTTTATAAAACCGGCATAGGACCTTATCCTTTTTCACCAAGTGGATTCCCAGCTCTTCTTCCAGAAAATCCACCGCCTCTTCAAATGCCAGATAAGTATTGCGTTTACAGCATCTGGGGCCTTCCACCTCTGCAATCTTTAAAAGACATCTTCCAGTCCCCCTGTTTGGAAGGGACCAGTTCTTTCCCTCTGTCTTGGGCGAGGCATTCAGATAAACGCTGGTAAAAATGCCGATGCCTACGGCGGCTCCACAATCGCCGTAGTTTCCGCAAAAACCGCCCAACACATGTTTTGCCCGTTCCAGAATCTGTTCCAAATTCTCTGCCAGCTGAGCGGCACTTCTCTTTTCCATCTTATACACAACTGTCATAAGCACTGCCGGTATCATATAATGATGAGGGGGACAGTGCATGGGAAGTCCATCCAGGCTCATC
>JAGZXV010000268.1 GCA_018378255.1 Clostridiaceae bacterium
TATGCGTCAGGTTCCTCGTGGAGCAGGGGACAGTCCTGGGCTTTATATGGTTTTACGTTGGCTTATAAATATATGGGAGATGAGAAGTTTTTAAATGCAGCCAAAAATGCGGCCAATTATTGCATTGCCAATTTGGCTTTGGAGGACTGGCTTCCTGTTGTAGATTTCCGGGCGCCAAAGCATTCTGCCAAATATGATTCTACGGCGGGCATGTCCATAGCTGCCGGACTTTTCGAGCTGGCAGAACACGTTGGCGAATATGAAAAAAAGTTGTATTTTAGGGCGGCAGTAAAAATATTAAAAGCATGTGAAAAAAAATTCTGTAATTGGAACACCGCAGAGGATGGTATTGTGAATGGCGGGACCGTTCTTTACCACAGCAGACAAAATGCGGATGTTCCGATTATTTATGGGGACTATTTTTTGGTAGAGAGCATCCTGCATTTAAAAAATAAGCAAATAGCGCTTTGGTAAAGAAAAAGTTGAACGATTATTCCAACATCACAGCCGGAGATCAACAAAAAATGCAGAAAAAAAGGAAAAGCAGAGACGGTTCCCACCGCTCCTGTTTTTCCTTTTTTCTTTTCTTTTTTAGGTGAAGATATTTTCAAATGTCAGCAATACTCACAAGCCCTGCTGATAATCACATCCGAATACCCAAATCCATAAATTTCCGCCTTTGTCAGCTTCCCGTTTAAAGTGGCTGTAATTTCCTTCATGGTGAAATCCGCCATCTCTTCCAAAGACACATGTTTTTCCAGCACATCCCCCATATTGATATCGTGGTTATCCTCCATCCGGCGGTAGGTTTCCCCGTTTCCGGTCACCTTTAATACGGGGGCGACAGGATTTCCGATGGAGTTGCCGCGGCCTGTGGTGAAGACTACCAGCTGGCAGCCGGCGGCTATTTTGGCAGTTGTGGAGATCATATCATAACATGGGGTGTCCATGAGGATCAGCCCTTTTTTGGTGGGCGGCTGGGCGTAATCCACCATCTCCATGATGGGGCTGTGGCCTCCTTTATGGATACAGCCTAAGGATTTTTCCTCCAGGGTCGTGATTCCGCCGTCCTGATTTCCCGGGGAAGGCTGTGTTTTACGGATATCTTCCCCTGCGTCGATCTGTTCCTGTTCACGGCCATGAACGATGTCCAGAATCCGCTGGCCAAGTTCCGGGGTGGCGGCGCGCTTGGCAAGGAGATGTTCGGCGCCGATCATTTCCACGGTTTCGCTGAACATGGAAATGCCGCCCATTTGGATGAGGCGGTCACTGACAAGACCCATGACCGGGTTGGCGACAAGGCCGGAGGTGGCGTCTGAACCGCCGCATTCCACACCCAGCATCAGCTCGGATATGTCACATTCCTCCCGCATACAGGTGGACGCCTCGGTGATCATCTTTTGGGCGATGTGAGTGGCTTTGGCGATGGTATGAATGGTTCCGCCCTCCTGCTGGATCAACAGGCCTTCGATGGGCTTGTTAGTCCTCTGCCTCACCAGGGCCAGAAAATCATCCATTTTGTTCAGCTCACATCCTAATCCGATGGCTACAACTCCGTAAATGTTTGGATTGGCGCAGAGGCCGACGATAATGTCTCTGGTGCGCTGAAGGTTTTTCGCTGTTTCCCCGCACCCGTTTTGGTTAATAAATGACACGGCTCCATACAGGCCGTCCGCTGTTTTTCTGGCGACTTCCGCCGCACAGCCGACAGTAGCCATAATTAACACGTGATTTCGTATTCCCACCGAACCGTCAGGCCGGCGGTATCCCATAAATTTCATATAAGTTCCATCCTTTCTCAACTGCACATTTGATGATGATACGTTTACTGTACGGCGCTGGCTGCATTGTGGGTATGTACGTGACCGCCTTTGGCGATATCCTTTGTTGCCACCGCCATAATTTCCCCATATTTACGGACCGGCTGTCCCTTTGGGATATCAGTTACCGCAACCTTGTGGTAGATGGGAACTCCGCTGGTTGTGAGCGTGCAGATCTCATCGCCTTTCCGGTAGCAGACCAGATCCCCGTTATGCAGTTCTGCCGTGACGGTGGCCACATTGTCGCCGGGATGGATTAAAATTGCGTTGAATGTCTGTTCCATGAAAAGTAAGCCCTCCTTTAAATTCCCGATTAACAATCAGGATTCTGTAGTATCGCAACAGTTCATGTGGCCAAACTCTTGACTAAAATAGCAGGTCAAGAAGTATCGGATGTCCATTTGATGTGAAGATTGATAAAGAATGCTGCTTATAAGCGGGCTTGACGCCGCTTTCTTCATCAAGATCACGGCCGTCTGAACTGTTATATAATATAACCATAATGCAGAATTGATATTGCGTCAAGAATCGATTTTCAAGAGTTAATCTATAAAGGGTGGTTACGTCCGCCGGATGCATATGACTGTGCGTATTTATGGTGAATGGAAAAGCAGTTATACGGAAGAAACGAAAAAAAACTTACGATCGCAGAAGTTATATATAAATAACCTGCGGCGAAGGAAATTCCGCCGAATGGTAAGGAATTGTCTGTCCGAAGTGATTTTTTTCTATCAGCTCACAGTACTGTCTGTAGTTGAGGTGCACAGGATAACAGAGAAGTTCCATTTTTCCCTGTTGCAGCAGTAGTTCGCTAAATGATCCACGCTCAACAGTGCCGGTCAGAATACCTTTTCCTCCTAAAGACAGGATTTTCTCTGCTGTTGTCTGGGATTCCTTAAGGCGGAGCTGGGGATCGCTGACAAAAACAATTCCACATTGTTGATTATTATAAGGTAAAACAGCGGCAGGACAATGTTGCGGACGATACCAAAATCCCCCTTGTTTCCATTCATAATAATTATGCAGGAATAAATCATCACCGTAGAATTTAGCGGATGGAATCCATTTGGGGAGGAGGTTAAGCAGTTCCAGCCCTCGCCCGAATTTAGGGACGGGAAAGAATAACAGGCTGTGGGAATCGAGCATTTCCTTTGTTTTTTGGATAAGTTGACGGCAGGCAGTCTCATAGCCAGTTCCATTTCGGCCATAAGCACAGTCTAAAACAGCAATATCGGCTGTTTGCGCACGAATGGGATCGCATGGATAGGATAATGTATCTTCTGTATAATCTCCGGAGAATAAAAGTGTCGTTTTTTCTTCTGAAAAGCGGTACCATACGCTCCCGGCACAGTGGCCGCTTCGTCCCCAATAAATAGAAAGGTTCCGGAACTTCCCGTGGCCTGAGGGACAGATTGTTTCCAAAGCGGCGGTATACTGCATTTTCCACGGAACCTGGTGAAGCGTTTCTTCCGAAGCTATAACAGTTCCGTTAAAACTGTGTTCCAAAAGCCACGGCATGGCACCGATGTGGTCGGCGTGGGAATGGGTTAGAAATACCGCGTCTATTTGAGAGATCATGTCCGGGGTGAGGCGTGGGTATCTGTCCTCTGGTGAATCAGCCATAATACCACAGTCCACTAAAAAACGAATGGCTTCTCCCTGGACATAAAAGCAGTTCCGTCCGTGTTCCCCGCATCCTCCAGCGATAAAAAGTTCCATTTTAACCCTCCTTTTTTCTGGTAAGCCTGTTGCATAGTAACAGTGCAGTTGCAGTAATGAGAACGCACAATACGGCCATTGCCATTCCCAGCGATACGCTACCCTGCTCAAATTCACGGTTGATATAGGTGGATACAACCAATGTATTGGGCGGCGCAATGAGGCTGGCAGTGACAAGCTCACGAAAAGCAATGATAAAAATCATCATCCAGCCGGCCAGGATGCCGCGGGAAATCATGGGAAGGGTAATTCTTAGGAATACATAACCCGGCGAACCGCCGAATACCAGTCCGGCCTGTAAGAGGCTGTCGTTGATTTGTGTAAATGCGGAAGTTACGTACTGCACGGTATAGGGAAGATATAGTACCACATAGGCCAAAACCATGATGCCAACCGTGTTGTAAAGCGGAAGGATTTTGTAAATTTGGTTCCAGAACAGCATGATCCCGATGACCAGAACAATGCTTGGCAGCATTTCAGGAAGCAGACTTACGCCCTCCAGCGCTTTTTTGCCCAGGCCCTTTGCTTTTCGAACCACAGCCACTACTACAGTACCGATAACGGAACAGATGGTGGCAGAGGAGACAGCCAGGAATACACTCCTACTGATGGATGAAAGCGCTTTTGGTGTGGCCAGTAATTCCTTGTAGTGATCCAGAGTGAAATTTCCCGCCGCCAGGCCATAGCCCCGCAGCTTGATCAGGGAAGTGGCAATGATGGAAAAATACGGTATTCCAATGGCGGTCAGAATCACCGCTGCAACCCATAACCATGCTCCGGCCAGGCCAGCGGCGGAAAGCTGTGTGCGTGCATGGCGGCTGCCTTTTCCACTGACAAGACGGTAGCTGCTGCGGCTTGTAATATAATTCTGCAGCAGCCACATGGTCATACAAATACACACAAGAATTGCCGAAAGGCTGGCAGACCGGCCAAAATCAATGGGTGCTGTTGTCGAATAACGGTGAATGTCTGTTGTAAAAACATAAAATCCAATGCGCCGCCCAAATGTATAAGGCGTACCATACTCAGAAAGTGTTTTGACAAACACCAGCAATGCGCCAATGGCATAGTTGCCGGTAAGCAGCGGAGCAAAAATCTTACGCAGGCGCAGGCTGAAACCGGCGCCAAACACCGACCCGCTTTCTTCCAAACTTGCAGGAATGTTCAGCATGGCATTTTTCAGCATTGTCATTAAAAAGGGGAAAACATGCAGGCTCATCACCAGTACCAGGCCGCCGAAGCAGAAGAAGTTTTCAGACCATGCTCCAGCGGCGGGAAAAAGCTGCTGAAACAGGCCCTTCTTCTGCATGAATAAAATCCATCCCATAGAAGCGATGTAAGGCGGCGTCATAAACGGAACCATAAATATAATATCCAGCCAACCATGTCCCGCTAATTGTGTACGGGACAAAAGGAATGCCGTTGGAACTGCGATGACAGTAGAACACAGAACCACGCATGCGCCTAAAAGTAAGGAATTACAGATCGTTTGAACGTTTTCGGAATCCGCAATGATTCCCCATGCCTGATACAGGTCAAGGCGGCCATCAATGATGACCGCCTTGGTAAACACTGTGATCAAGGGACAGAGAATCAGACCGGAAAGCAGTGCCAAAAGCAGCACTACGGAAATATTTTTATTCCAGCTAATATGTTTCATAGTCCCTCCCTGCTGCTTATTCGCAAATGCTGTTGAGTTTCGCAGCGGTATCGGAAGCAGCATCCATCATTTTATCCCAGTCGGCGGGAAACTGAGGAATGTCGCTTAAATTGGTGCGGTTTTCGCATTGAATATCACTGCGTCCAGGCAGCAGATATGCTTCAGATGTCAATTGCTGCGCCTCATCGCTGAAAAGGAAATCTATGAATGCCTTTGCATTGTCCATGTTGGGAGCAGTATTTAGAATCATAGCGGGGCGGGGATTTACGACTGTGCCGGAAGCAGGATAGTAAATGCTCAGCGGCTCTCCCTTGGATATGGAAGAGTAGGCATTATAGTCCACACCGGCAATCAGGATTCCCTTTTCACCGGTAGTAACAGCCTCCAATGCGGCTTTATTTGCACCGGGCACGGTCAGACCGTTATCTGCCCAGCCCTGCATAATCGAATCACCGTTATCTAAGCCGGTGACAAGGCCGGCCAGGAAATCCTTGCACGCGCCGCTCTTTTCGGGGTCAGGGATTGCAATGTTATCTTTGTACTGCGTATCAGACAGCTCATCCCAATCTGCATTCAGTTCCGGGAAAATGGTTGTATTGTAAATGACGCCCACAGCGGAGGCGCTGTATCCAAAAAGTGTGCTGTCACCATCGATCCAGCCGGAATTCACTTTATCGGCATTTGCGGGTGAATAGGCTTTCAACCGGTCTTTCGCTTTCATTCCCAAACCGTCAGACCAAGAGGCGAGAATGACAACATCAGCAATGGGATTGGCCTGCTCCGCCTCCAAACGGGCGAGAATTTCGCCTGTGGTTCCCTGAAACTGCTCCACTTGTACACCGGTTTTCACCGTAAATGCCGCAGCCAGTTTATCCGCAAGACCGGCAGGGCTTGGCATATACACAGTTACCTTACCGGAGAGCGCCTGCTCAACAGGTTCTTTGCCGGTATCTTCAGAAAGCGCCTGCTCAGTGGTTTCCTTGCCGGTATCCGCAGCTTTAGAAGCAGGGGGAGTGGTG
>JAGZXV010000269.1 GCA_018378255.1 Clostridiaceae bacterium
AGGCGGGCAGAAACTGAAAACCGAATCAGTTTCTGAGATGCCCCTGAACGGTAAAGTCATGAGGAGTTTACCGTGAATGGGCATCGGACCGCCTTTTTTTCATGCTGGGAGCCTTAGTTCCACTTAACGGTTGGAATCAGATCCCTGTATCGTTTGGTTCCTCCGTTCAGGTTCCCGCCCTGGTACTCCGCCATCCGTCCTCCCCGCTTTTCTGCGTATCTTTCTCAACCAAATTCCAATTCCCCTGAAATTCCGTATTGACAATAATTCCCAATATCTGTATGATGTAAACATAAGTGCGTTACGAGATATTTCTTTTAACAAACTGCTCAGATCTATAAAAACCAATCTAAACTTTAGGGTTCGCCCCGAAAGAGAAGACGGGAACAATAGCGATTTTTCAGGCCCAGTACGGCGGCCTGTATATTGTGACCTGTTTTTTTATAAACAGGTTTCTTTTTTTAAAGAGAAGTTCAATAGTATCTCTGTGTTATTGGCGGACCAGAAGGAGACGGTTAAGGTTTCCTTCTGGTTTTGTTGTTTTATGGGTAGGTAGCGTGCTGTAAAATACAGGATGGGAGATGGTTATGAAACAGTTAATTGACAAATTAAACCGGGAACAAATGCTGACGGAAGAAGAATTTAAGCTGCTGATCGACAAAATAGGATCAAATGACCGGGAATATCTTTTTGAAAAGGCCAGAGCCCAGGCAGTCCGGTATTATGGGAAAAAGGTATTTACCAGAGGGCTGATTGAGTTTACCAACTATTGCCGCAATGATTGCTATTACTGCGGAATCAGAAAGGGAAATGCCAGAGCGGCCAGGTATCATCTGACAAAGGAAGATATATTGGAATGCTGCAAATTGGGATATGGGCTGGATTTCAGAACGTTTGTGCTTCAGGGAGGGGAAGACCTGTCTTATTCGGTTTCGGAGATGGCTGATATTGTGTCGGCTATCCGGGCGGCTTTTCCGGATTGTGCGATTACGCTTTCTATCGGTGAGAGAAGTTATGAAGAATATCTGGAACTTTACCGGGCAGGGGCCAACCGCTATCTGCTGCGCCACGAAACCGCGGATAAAGAACATTACCGGAAACTGCATCCGCCCAGATTGAACCTGGAAAACAGAATGCGGTGCCTGTGGGATTTAAAGAAAATCGGATATCAGGTGGGAACGGGAATTATGGTGGGATCGCCGGGGCAGACCACGGACTGTATTGTAAAAGATCTGTTTTTTATGAAAGAGCTGAAACCGCATATGATCGGAATTGGTCCATTTATTCCCCATAAAGATACCCCATTTTGTGATTATAAAGCGGGAAGCCTTACGGATACACTGGTGCTTCTGGGTATTTTAAGGCTGATGTTTCCTTATGCGCTGATTCCGGCGACTACCGCTTTGGGAACTATAGACGATAAAGGGCGGGAGATGGGGATACTGGCAGGCGCCAATGTGGTGATGCCCAACCTTTCCCCGCTGTCGGTTAGAAAGAAATATATGCTTTATGACAATAAAATAAGCACCGGCGATGAAGCCGCAGAGTGCAGAGCCGGATTGGAAAAACGGATGGAGGCCATTGGATACACGCTCTCCACAGAACGTGGAGACTGCGCTTATCCCGGCGTTTAAACAAAAGTATATGCAGTTCACTGGACTTAGAAATTGAGGTTGGAGCGTGTTTGAACAATAATTCTGACAGCCTTTTTTCACAGCCGAATTTGTGCCGGAGCCACAAATTTGAGCCGCAGCTGAGAATCAGAAATTCTCGGCGCATATCTGCACAAAATAACGCTCCGCTATAGGAGGATTTATATGAAATATAATGTGATGTCTGCAAAGGCAGAAGAATTTATCAATGATGAGGAAATCCAGGAAACATTAAGTTATGCAGAAGAGAATAAAGACAATCTGGAACTGATTGGACAGATTCTTGAAAAAGCTGGGTTGATGAAGGGAATCAGCCACAGAGAGGCGGCTGTTCTTTTGGAGTGTGATTCAGAAGAAGTGAATGAAAGAATTTTCGCCCTTGCAAAGGAAATAAAACAGAAATTTTATGGCAACAGGATTGTCATGTTTGCTCCGCTTTATCTGTCCAATTACTGTATTAACGGCTGTACTTACTGCCCCTACCATGCTAAAAACCGTCATATTCCGAGAAAAAAACTGTCTCAGGAAGAGATCAGGCAGGAGGTGATCGCTCTGCAGGATATGGGGCACAAGCGTTTGGCCCTGGAAGCGGGAGAAGATCCTAAAAATAATCCACTGGAATACATATTGGAAAGCATTGAGACGATTTACAGCATCAAACATAAAAACGGAGCGATCCGGCGTGTAAATGTTAACATTGCAGCTACTACGGTGGAAGACTACAAAAAACTGAAAGATGCGGGAATTGGAACCTATATTCTGTTTCAGGAGACATATAATAAAAAGAGCTACGAACAGCTTCACCCGACCGGACCTAAGAGCAATTACGACTATCATACGGAGGCCATGGACCGCGCAATGGAAGGCGGAATTGACGATGTTGGAATCGGCGTTTTATTCGGGCTCAATATGTACCGGTATGATTTAGTGGGACTTTTGATGCATGCGGAGCATTTGGAGGCATATAAAGGTGTTGGCCCTCATACCATAAGCGTTCCCAGAATCTGCCCGGCTGACGATATCGATGTGGCGAATTTCTCCAATGCCATTCCGGATTCCATTTTTGAAAAGATAGTGGCTCTTATCAGGATTTCCGTCCCTTATACGGGAATGATTATCTCTACCAGAGAATCCCAGCGTGTAAGAGAGAGGGTGCTCCAATTGGGCGTGTCCCAGATCAGCGGAGGTTCACGCACCAGCGTGGGCGGTTATGTGGAACCGGAGGAAGAGGATAAGAGTTCCGCCCAATTCGATGTCAGCGATACCCGTTCCCTGGATGAAGTGGTAAACTGGCTGATTGGCATGGGATTTATTCCCAGTTTCTGTACTGCCTGCTACCGGGAAGGAAGAACCGGAGACCGCTTTATGCATCTGCTGAAATCCGGACAGATCGCCAACTGCTGCCAGCCAAATGCGCTGATGACTTTAAAAGAGTATCTGGAAGATTATGCTTCAGAGGATACCAGGGCAAAAGGCGAGGTTCTGATTGAAAAGGAGCTGGATAATATTCTGAGTGATAAAGTGAGGGAAATTGCGAAAGAACGTCTTATGGAAATCGGCAATGGCAGAAGGGATTTCCGCTTCTAATTAGGAAGAAGAAACGGAGGTATAGTATGAGCAGCTTAAACGATACACCCAGATCAGACCGTCTGCATATCGGGATATTTGGTAAGAGGAACAGCGGGAAATCATCGCTGATCAACGCCCTGACCGGACAGGAAGCCGCTCTGGTGTCCCAAGTGCCGGGAACGACAACTGATCCGGTTTACAAATCCATGGAAATTCAGGGAATTGGACCTGTTGTTTTCATCGATACGGCGGGATTTGATGATGAAGGAGAGTTGGGAGAGCAGCGGGTAAAAAAGACAAGAGAGGCAATGGAAAAAACGGACATTGCCCTGATGGTTCTGTCCGGAGAGGACATGGAACAGGAACTTGAATGGACGGAGCGGCTAAAAAAGAATCATACTCCGGTTATCCTGATTATTAATAAATGCGACTTGATCCTGGATTATGGCAGCCTCATAAACCGGGCTGAAAAGCTGTTTCTGCAAAAGCCCATTGCGGTGAGCGCCAAAGAAAAGACCGGCATCCATGAGATAAGGGCCGAACTGATACGGAAACTTCCGGAAGATTATGATGCCAAAAGCATAACGGAAGGGGTGGTTAATCCCGAAGATACGGTCCTTTTGGTAATGCCTCAGGATATCCAGGCGCCCAAAGGACGGCTGATCCTTCCCCAGGTACAGACCCTCAGGGACCTTTTGGACAAAAAATGTGTGGTGATGAGCTGTACGGCAGACCGGATAGATGAAGCCCTGGCTGCGTTGGCGTCACCGCCTGACGTGATTATAACCGATTCCCAGGTATTTAAAACAGTCTTTGAAAAGAAGCCGGAAAACAGCCGTCTGACGTCATTTTCCGTGTTGTTTGCAGCCCATAAAGGGGATATTGAATATTACAGGAAAAGCGCGGCGGCCATCGATACACTGACGGAAGAAAGCAGGGTGCTGATTGCAGAAGCCTGTACCCATGCTCCGCTTTCAGAAGATATCGGCCGCGAGAAAATTCCAAGGCTTTTACGGAAACGGGTGGGAGAAAAGCTCACAGTGGAAATGGCGGCGGGTCAGGATTTTCCGGAAGATCTGACACCTTATGACCTCGTGATCCAGTGCGGAGCTTGCATGTTTAACAGAAAGTATGTATTATCTAGGATAGAGAGAGCCAGGTCCCAAAATGTCCCCATGTCCAATTACGGAGTGGTGATCGCTTATTTAAATGGTATTTTAGACAAGATTGGATAAAAAAACCAAACACCGGACAGAAAACAGGATTGCGGATAGGAGCAGAAGGATCTGGAAACACTTTCTGTGTAGTGATGAAATTATATGCCGCTTTCAGCGGAAGAAGCGAGGTAAATATGAGTAAAGCATATGAAGAATTACATCCGTATCTGGAAAAAATGATGGCGCTTCAGACTGCCATGATTCTCTTTGAATGGGATAATGAAACGCTGGCGCCCGAGGAAGCAGGCCCATATACTTCTAAAGTGGTGGGAACACTGTCGGCCGAATACTTCAGGACAGTCACAGATGAGAAAGTAAAAGAGCTGATGGAAGCCTGTAAAAAGGAAAAAGGTTCTGAGGCCGAGCAGGCAGTTATCAGGGAACTTTCTGAAGAGGTGGAACAACTGGACTGTGTTCCTGCCGATGAATACCGGGAATTTGCGGAGCTGGTTTCCGAATCCACCCGCGTCTGGTCCCAGGCGAAGGAAAAACAGGACTTCGATGCGTTTGCCCCCACTTTGGAAAAGATCGTGGACTATCAGAAGAAGTTTGCTTCATACCGTGCGAAAAACGGTCAGGATCTGTACGATGTGATGCTGGACACCTATGAAAAAGGGTTTGACCAGAAGACGCTGGATCTGTTTTTTAAGGAATTGAAGGAAGAACTAGTTCCATTTCTGAAAAAGGTGACATCCAGTAAAGTGAATATTGACGACAGTTTTCTGACCGGAGACTATCCGGAGGAAAAACAGGAGGAACTGGCGAAGTTTCTGGCGGAATATGTGGGATTTGATTTTAAGAAGGGAGTTATGGCGGTCAGCGCCCATCCCTTTACTACGAATCTCCATAACCATGATGTGAGGATTACTACCCATTATAATGACAGGGTGGACAGTTCATTATTTTCTGTGATCCATGAAGCTGGGCATGGTATCTATGAACTCGGAATCCGGGATGATCTGACTCAGACCATGGCGGGACAGGGAGCGTCCATGGGAATGCATGAATCCCAGTCCCGTTTTTTTGAAAATATTATCGGCAGAAACCAGGCATTTTGGATTCCTGTCTATAAAAAGGTACAGGAGACATTTCCAAAACAGCTAAAGGATGTGACCATGGAGCAGTTCGTAGAGGCCGTCAATAAAGTGACGCCGGGCCTGATCCGCACAGAGGCAGATGAACTGACTTACAGTCTCCACATCATGATCCGCTATGAATTGGAAAAACAGTTGATCGCAGGTGATATAGAAGTAAAAGACCTGCCGCAGCTTTGGGCGGATAAATACGAAGAGTATATGGGAATCCGTCCGGAAAATGTATCCGAAGGTGTTTTGCAGGATATTCACTGGTCCCAGGGATCTTTTGGCTATTTTCCGTCTTATGCTCTTGGAAGCGCATTCGGGGCACAGCTTTATTACCATATGAAAAAAGAGATGGATTTTGAAGGGCTGCTGAAAGAGGGAAATATTTCTGTAATCCGGGAATATCTGAGACAGAACATTCATCAGTACGGAAAACTGAAGAACAGCAGGCAGATTTTAAAAGATGTGACCGGCGAGGATTTCACGCCGAAATACTATATTCAGTATTTAAAAGAAAAGTATGGCAAATTATACCAGATTCAGGATTGACAAATACTTCCGGTGGTCGTATAATCGGTACAACAATTCATAGCGAAATTATAGGAATTGAAAAAGAGTATGCTGCCACCGGCGGCGGAATCGAGGTTAATATGGCAAACGTAAAAGAAAGCGCATTGGAACTGATTGGTAAGACC
>JAGZXV010000016.1 GCA_018378255.1 Clostridiaceae bacterium
CCCTGTCTCCTTTCTCTGTGCCGGCGCCCTGCCTGTATTTCACCAGATACGCGTGCAGCACCGAAATCGAAAGAAGCAGATAGAACAGATGAAATCCCACAATCACCGCAGCGCACAGCATGTAATCCAAAGGACTTCCGAATATGGAATAAAATACATTTCCCACCCAAAAAGCCAGCCCGGCCAGCGGCAGGTATGCTGTGAACAGCACTGCAGCAATCAGGCAGCATCTCAATAACAGGTCAATTCTTCCCCTGGAACTCTTATCCAGAATGCGCTTCACGGAGCGGGAGCCTCTGTTAAATATCCCTCCCACTTTTTGACCTGCCCTGGCCATGCTTTTCCCTATTTGTCTGCCGTCTATATGTATGGTTTTTTTATCATAATCCGGGTTCACATTATAAGCGTCCAGGATCTCCGCCGCCAATTCCTCCAAATTTCCAAAATCATGAATCGCATCTTCCTCGCTGAGTCCGCTCTCCATCTTAAACTCTATATGCTGCGCGTATTCGCTTAAAATATCTTCCCGCTCTTTTTGATTCAGTACGTGAAGCTTCTTTTCCAAATATTCCAAAAATTCTGTCTTAGTCATCCCTGTCACTCTCCTTTATAAACTGATTCACTTTACCGTAAAAATCAACCCATTCTGCTTTCAGCCGTTCTTTATAGAGCAATCCGGCCGCTGTCAGATGATAATATTTTCTGGGCGGACCTTCCGTAGATTCTTTCAAATAGGTCTCAAAATAGTGCTCATTGGTCAGCCGTTTCAGCAGGGGATAAATAGTCCCCTCATTCACATCGATCACCTTGGAAACTTCGCTGACCAGCTCATATCCATACATGTCCTTCTTTGTCACCGACAAAAGTACGACCAGCTCCAGGACACCCTTTTTAAATTGTGCATTCATCTTTTCTCCATTCTGAAGCGTTATTCAACCAGTTTGTATTCCTTAGTATTATATTATAGCTAGTACTATGTAATGTCAAGTACTATATTTTTATTAATAGCAGAAGAAAAGAAAGGCCCACAAGCATTTTTTGCTTTAGGGCCTCTCCGATCCGCTGTAAATGGGGGCGGAAAAAGTTTTGATGCAGATTTTCATTCCATTTTTTACCTTTTGACAGTGCATTGATTTCTTATGGTTACCGGCTCCTTTTATCTCGCCGCCCTCATTTGGAACCACATCCGCCTGGAAAATGACGCCTGCGTCACACCACTGCTTTATTGTACTCCGCGGCATTCCGAGCTGTTCTGCCAGCAGCCGGTCCAGTCTCAGTTTCATGGGAAACTGCATTTTGATTTCTATTTCACGCAGCTTTATACCTTCTTTTTTTTCAAAAATGGAGATCACCTCCACCCGGTATCCGCCATCCGCTAAAACCGTTTTTGCCCTGTTCTTTGCAAATATGCCCTGATCTCTTCCATACCGTTTAATAAGGCGGATATCATTTTCCATAAATCCAACATATTCTTCCCGGTCTAACGTATCCGCCGCCTTTCTTTCATAAACCGCCATGTTCCACGTGGTACCGCACTTCTCACACAAAAAAATCATCCATACATCGATGGTTTTCCCGTTGGCGTTGACGCGAAACTTCCCGCTGTTGTTAAATTCTCTTTTCACCCCGCATTTTGAACAGTTTCTTTTCACTCCCGGCAATGATTCCGGAACAATCTTCCATAATTCCTTATCTGTACACATAAAAACTTCCTCCACAGCCACTCTAACATGACTGTAGAACGCAGCCCACCTCGTTTTTCGTGCTGTAAAAAGGTTAGGAAATGGGCCAAGGGCGAAGCTTATCATATCAAATATCTTTTTACAAGAAAGAATACCGCTCGCGGGATTCTCCGCCTACGGCGGGTCGCTTCAGCGACATAATTCCCTACCGCCGTAGTGCGTTCCTGCCCGGAGGGCTTTTTTATTTCATAGGACGAATTTTCCTATGAAATAAAAATAAAAGAATCCCAGTCACGGGATTCTTCGTCTGCTGCGGGCTCTTAAAACGGTATCATTCCGTACCGTCTGAAGGTTTTCAGCTTCTATTCTTTTGTTTCTCTGCCAACAGGATTCTTTGAATGCTTTTATCCGACAGAAAATACAGTTCCGCCAGTTTGCTTACAGGAATCCCTTCCTGGTATTTTTTATAAATCTCATCGTTCCTGGATTTCAGTTCCCCTTTTATGGAAGTCCCTTCGCCCCAGGTTTTCTTATTTTCATGTTTTCTGGGAATATAGACATAGCCTCCGTCCATGTATTCCTGAATCAGTTCCACCAGTTCCTCCGGCAAAACCTCCGTTGCTTTCTGATAGCGCATCGCTGCCTCCCAAACGTATTCTACTGTCCGGAATAGCAAAGGCTATACAATTACTTTTCTATTCATTTCACTGCATAAGCCTGTTGCTATGCAGTAATAATAAGTTTACCCATATAGGACTGCCCTCCTTATTGCGCTGCTCATAATATGCTATAGTATAACCGATGAATAATCTGGTGAAAACCTTAAATTTATACCAGAAATGATCTTGAGCATGCTATACCAGTTGTCCAATTCCGCTGATGCCAATTCCATGCCGCTTGTTTGTCAGCTAATCAGCAGCATGGCCGTCTGAAAAATCCATCTTTATCACCCTGCCAATTTTCCCCCGCTCTTCCACCTCTATGACAGCCATGGTAACCGGGTGCCTGAATCGCCTTGGTCCGCAGCTTCCCGGGTTCAGCCAGATCCGCTCTCCGTCAGCAACCTCTTCGTATTTATGGGAATGTCCGTAAATAATGAGATCATAAGTTTCTAACTTTTCTGTTATCCGTTTTCTATCATGAATCATAAATATCCGCAGGCCAAACAGTTCCAGGCTCAGGTTTTCCGGCAGATTGACGGCCCATTCCCTATCGTTGTTGCCCCTTACGGCATAGACTTTTGCAATAGTTTTCAGTTCATCCAGAACCTCCTGCCGGTTGATATCCCCTCCATGCAGGATTACGCTGCATGTGGATAATACGTCCTTGACTTCATCCCTGAGAAGGCCATGGGTATCGGAAATAACACCGATTCTATGAATGCAATGCGGCATAATATTGTTCCCCGTCATTTGTGATACAGCTCTCCGTAACAGCCCCGATGGTAAGAACCATCATTGGCTACTACAATTATATGCTATATCCGCCTATTTTTAAATACAAAACTCTGCTCATTCTTAATTCTGTTCCATTATTTTATGACTTATAATCCAATCTAATATTACGTCGTAGCCAATACTGCCGTCTGCCACACCTAAGCCTAACGCAATCAACTCTCGCTGTGTGTTCATTTAGCCAACTCCAGAAATGCTTCCATATTTTCTTCAATCAACGTATCTGCTGTCATCTCTAACTTTTTTTCTCTTGCCTCTCTAATTCCTTTTATCGCTTCGTATTCCTCAAAATCTACCACAATATATCTGGGCTTATTATTTTTGAGAATAACAGCAAGACCATTTTCGTCTACAATATGCGTTACTTTAGAAAAATTCTGCTTTGCTTCTGTCATTGCTACCAATGCCTCTGTGTTTACCCTCATATTCATCACCTCAACTTTAGTACATGCTAAAACTAGGATAAATACAACCTATTCTTTAACAATCATCCATCTCTCCGCTACTTGTGGTACGGCTCCCCATAACTAATCCGAAAACTCCTATAAATCTGCTCCAGCAAAATCACCCTCATCAACTGATGGGGAAATGTCATCTTTGAGAAGCTGAGCAGGTAGTCAGCCCTGCCCAGCACGTTCTTAGATAACCCCAGCGATCCTCCGATCACAAATACAATCTGGCTCACCCCGGACACGCCGAGGCCGTCGATCTTTTCCGCCAATTTCTCCGAACTGAGCATCTGGCCTTCGATAGCCAGGGCGATTACATAGGAGCCGTCCTTTATCTGGGCCAGAATCCGCTCCCCTTCCTTATCCTTGATCTGTGTTTCCACCGTCTCACTGGCATTATCCGGCGTTTTTTCATCTGCAACCTGGATGATTTCCAGTTTGCAGTACCTGCTTAGACGTTTGCTGTATTCCTCAATCGCGTCTGTAAAAAATCTTTCCTTAATCTTTCCTACTGTTACAAGCGTTATTCTCATCTTAATCCTACATTCCGGAGCTCATTTTTTGTGGGTACGCGCTGAGAATTTCAAATTCTCAGCTGCAGTTCAAATTTGTGGCTCCGGCACAAATTTGAGTGTAAAAAATAATCCATGGGGATTATTTTTTACACTATGTCCGCTTATTTGATCACCGTAACCGCTTCATTCAGAACCTGGTAATTGGAGATAGGATCTCCGGTACAGTTCACGGTTTCCAGCTTTTTCAAAAGTTCCAGAGGTTTTAAGTCCGTTATATAGTTATCGCTGATATCAAGTGTCTTTAATTCCGGTAAAGAGGCCGCAAAATTAATCTGGGTCAGCTTGTTTCCGGTCAGGCTGATGTGTTCCAGGCCCGTATATGCAGCTATGAAATCCGTATGTTCGTCTAACGTTACCTTGTCGTAATCCACGTAAGTAATTCCGCCTCCGCCGCTGATCTGTACATTCTTATAAAGCTTGATCCCGTTCATTTCCAAATGTTTTAATGCTGGATTAGCGGCCAGCTTATCAAAATTGATTTCACACTCGATACCATTTAAAATAAGGGTTTCCAAGGTAGGGATGCCAAACAGTCCCGACACATCTTCATAGGTGGAGACTCCGGTCAGATCCAGTTTCACAATGGCAGGAAGCTGTGCCGCAAATTTCCAGCCCGCCGTATCCCCGTAGACGCGGGAACACTTCAGTTCCTTCAGATTCACAAGGCTTTTAAATGCACCGGGATCGTCAATGCCGCAGCCCTCCATGGACAGGGTTTCCAGCGCTCCGAAGTTTCTGATAAATGATGTCTGTTCAAATCCTCCCAGAGTTAAATCCTTCAAATTCACAAGGCCGCTCAGGTCCGGAACTTCACATCCATACGGCACATCCAGGGAAAGTTCCTCCAGATTGGTCAATCCTCCGATGCTGCTGCAGTTCTTCAATTCATAACACCGCTCCACCACAAGGGAAGTCAGGCTGTCCCTGCCGCTCAGACCGTCCAGATTCAATACATTGGTGTGGGAAATCGTTAATTTTTTCAGATCAGCCATTCCCTCCACAAACCCGATGTCCCGGATTCCTTCTGACTGGGCGTATAATTCCTCCAATTGGGACATGACGGAAAGGAATGAAAAATCTGTAATGTCGTCACAATTTTCCAGTTTCAGGGTTTTTAAGTTTTTCAGCTTCACCAATTCCGTCAAATCCGTTAAATGGCCTCCGTACAGGCTGAGCCCGTCCAAATTAACGAATGAATCGATCCCCTCCAGGCTTTCAATTCCTCCGTTCACTTCAAGATCCTTCAATGCGCCCGGATCGTCCAGCATGGCGGCTATTTCCGCCAAATTCTTGCCGTAACATCCCAGACCCTCCAGTTCAAGCCCGGCAATATCTGATTTTGAAATATAATTGCGGATTTTCAGCACCTTTACCCCGGTAAATGCAGCCAGTTGTGCGGAATCCACCTTCTTGCTGTCCCCTGGAAATGTAATCCATGTCAGTTCTGTGCCTTCTTTTTCATAAGGATTGTCAAAACTGTATCCGATCCTGGTTTCATCCAACGTACTCTTTATATCCAGATACCGGATCTTCGTAAGTTCTTCTGCTGTAATCTGGTCGGCCGGCTTTCCAAATACTTCCTCAGCAAAGGCGGCTAAACCTCCGGTAAGTTCAGGCAGTTTTATGACTTCTGCCGCTTCTTCTGCACTGACGTCCTCTATATCCGCCGCTTCTTCCGTCTGGGATGCGGCCTTTTGCGCCCGGTTGATCTCCATCCTTCTCAATATGCCTTTTCCATTGATCAAAATAATACCGATAATCATCACGAAAAAAAGCGCTGTGCCCCGTTTCCATCCATATGGTTCCCATCCTGTCTTCTTCACCTCAGGCTTAGGTTCCCTCGGTTGGTACCAGTTCTGCTCCGGCCCCCTCATGGTCACATCTTCATTCTCTTCCTGCTCTATGATATATCTGGATTTGCAGTACTCGCAGACTGCAATACTTGGATTCTCTTCGTCAATTTTCAACGGTCCATTACAGGAACTGCATCTTAACTCTGTTATCTTCATCGTATTTTCCTCACTCTGTCATACTCTCGCCTTTATTTCTTTAACTCTTATTTCCAATTCTTATTCTTTACCCGTTTCACAACCGTTCCATCGGGTTTTCTCCTAATCTGATAAATGAGCTGGATAAACTGCCCCGCTTCCGCCCAGGCCTCCCGGCTCTCAGGAAACAGCCCCATGCTCATCTGGAAAACGTGGAACATTCCCTCATAAACAGACACCCTGCGCTTGATTCCGGCCTTTTTAGCCAGCTCTGCACAGGCCAGCGTGTCGCTCAGCATCATCTCATATCCGCCTGTCTGGAACAGCATGGGAGGAAGCCCTTTAAAATCACCGAAAACCGGTGAAAGGTAAGGATTTTTCGGATCCGCATTCCCGATATAGGAGGAGTTATACAGCATACTCTCCCTGGAATTGCCGAACAGGGGATCCAATTCATAATTGGTATCATAGCTCTCCCCGCTGCAGGTCATATCCGCCCATGGCGACATCAGGATCAATCCTGCCGGAAGGGCAATGCCGTGATCCCGCAGATAAAGGCAGAGGGCCAGGGCCAGCCCCCCTCCGGCGGAATCGCCTGCCACGATCACCTGTTTTGGATGGTATCCCTTTTCGTGAATAAGCCACTTATATGCATCATATGCATCTTCCAGCGCAGCCGGATAGGGGTATTCCGGCGCCACCCGGTAATCCACCGTAAGAACATCCCCTCCAAAGCTCAGTTTAGAATAGTGGACTGCAAACTTCCTGTAAATATTCTTCATAGGGCCGATATAACCGCCCCCATGGAGCTGCAGGATCACCCGTCCGGTATATACCTTTGACGGCCTTAAATACTCCATTTTAAAATTCTTTGTCTCTATAATCTCATATTCATACCCGGAAGGACATATCCAGGCCGGTTCTACCGGATTCTTACGAAATTCTCCTGTCTGAATCGGTCTTTTGAGTGAAGTTTCCATCACATCGTGAATCAGTTCCCGCATCAGATTGCCGCGTACACTTACACGCTCGTTTCTCATCTTCGCTCCTATCTGCGCATCCTGCGCATTGAAATCTTGTCTCTCCTACAGGTGAAATCTGCGGATCAATTCATTTTTAAATCTCCTGTCCCCCAGCAGAATGGTCAGCGTCAGAATCAGCACCGACAGAATCACAGTAATGATGGCCATCACCGGATTTGTCACCAGTCCGAATGCCCACAGTATAATCGGGATAAAACTGAATATGGTGATGGCGATCTGGTACATAAAGTAGCTTTGCCAGTTAAGCTGGTTCACCAATATCAAAAACACAACCGCAATGTCGGCAAATAAAATGGTGCTTGGAATCGCATAATTGACCGACCAGCCCTGGTATCCCAAAACCCAGTCAATCATGAACAGCAGCGCCTGCAGCCCTACCGTCTCTATCATCACAGTCTTACCCAGATTGGCATGTTTTAAAATAGAATACCGGAACGTGAGGGCAGCATAGAGAATGCCCGGAATGGCGATGCCCGACCACCACAGCCCGGAATATGTGGCATAATTTACTACTCCTACTATCACAGCCGCAGTCAGTAAAACGGCATAGAACAGATTGATCAGTTTTTTCCATTTTCCCGGGTTATATTCTATCTGAGGATACATTCCCTTGTCACATTCTTTTTTAGCGATTCCGTTGCTCTCCATCCGGACATTGATCCCGTCTTCCCTCAGCTTATCGAAGAACCGGTCTTCCAGCCGGCTGTCCTCAAATACGCTGGTAAATGAAATCATCACGTCCTGACCATAGGCACAGACCGCACATTTCGCATTCTGCCGCTTGGATACGCCGATGATGAGATGGAATTGTTCAATGTCATCCCGGTACTCTTCCTCTACTGCAATAGGACCGATATTGGACAGGGTTATGGTGTGGGCCCTGTCATTTCTGCGGAAAATAAAGCCCAGCGCCAGCCATTTGACGAACAGAGGAATGATCCTCACATACCATTTCTTCTCATTGGAAACATTATAGGAAATGGTTTCTTCCAGCTTCTCTTTTACAATCTTGTCATCCATCTGACGGCTCACAAGGTCCAATATGCGGTCAAATGGCTCATGTTCCCCTTCCGGGTGATAATCAATTGCCGTCACCGCAAAAAAATTCGAAGTGGTGGTCGACCCGAAAAATGCTCTCAGGTTAATGGGCAGATTGACTCCTATATGCTGCCTGCCCGGAAGCCCTCCCAGGTATTCCTCATAAATGGTCCAGATCAGGCAGGCCGTCAGATATTTGGTAATGCTGACGCCCTTTCCTTTGCTGGCCGCTTTTAACTCCTTCAAATCCACACATCCGTGTATGATATTTTCCGCTCCCTGGGCCAGGTACTGGCCTTCCAGGTGATATGCCGCCTTGGAACTGTACCTTTTATTGGGCATCTTTTTATAGTTCTTCAGATAACTGTCTTCCACATCCGTAACACAGGCGGAACTGGGGCTTCCGCCGTCCAGATTGATTCCCCGCTTTAACTGCAGATACCGGTAAGTCAGTTCCCTTAAAAAATTGACCGCGCCCATCCCGTCCGTAATTGCATGAAATACTTCCAGATTAATTCTCTTTTCGTAATAACTGACCCGGAACAAAAAGAGCTGATTGCTCTTAGGATCAATATACCGGCAAGGGTAGGTACTCTCCTTTTCTATATAAGGAGTCCTCTTATTATGCTCAAAATAGTACCAGAAAAACCCCCGTTTCAGCTTCACCTGAAACCCTTCAAACCAGGGCAGC
Source organism: Clostridiaceae bacterium (assembly GCA_018378255.1). Classification (GTDB taxonomy): domain Bacteria; phylum Bacillota; class Clostridia; order Lachnospirales; family Lachnospiraceae; genus CHH4-2. The sequence goes on from JAGZXV010000016.1 coordinate 8,921, forward strand.
ACCTCAACCAGCGCCTGCTGCAGAAGCTCCGGCTCCACCTCTTCCTTTAATGTAACCGATATACGGAACACATTGCTTAAATTCTCGTTCGCTATGAGGGGAAATATCTTCCCCGTATTATCCAGTTTATGCCAACGCCTTCCCTGGGGATTTCGTTTCATCAGACCGCCTTCTCCCTGATCGCTATATTTAAAATTCCAGTATCATATCATACCAGACCGCACCGCCATGAGTTGAGCCGGAAATCCCCATATTCTGGTAGCCGAATTTCTCATAGTAGCGGATCAGCCTGTCCTTACAGGTGAGGATCAGCCCCTTACGCCCTTTTTTTCTGGCGTCTTCAATCAAAAAATTCATGAGGCCGGCCGCTATTCCCTGCTGCCTGTATTCCGGCATCACATCCAGCCCGAAAATGCTCTGGTACGCGCCGTCCGGGTTATGATAACTGCTGTCTTCAAACATCTCATCGCAGATCACCTTCTGATCCGTCACACATCCATTGATAAAACCGATGATTTGTCCGTCCTTTTCTGCCACAAAAAAGCTGTCCGGAAATACGCGGATCCTCTGCTTAAAAGATGATCTGTCCGCAGCCTCCGCCGCCGGAAAACAGGCCGCTTCCACCGCCGTCACATCGTCCAAATCCGTATCTCTCACTGTCCTGATCTGATAATCCATATCCTTCCTCCAAGCCGGAGCGTTTTTTTACAGGCACGCGCTGAGAATTTCAGATTCCCGGCTGCGCTCCCAATTTGTGGCTCCGGCAAAAATTGGGTGTGAAAAATAAGCCATCGGGATTATATTTCACACGATTCTCCTTCGTATCCATAAAAAGCAGTTGTCGCAATCCGTCATGAACCGGCTGCGACAACCATGTTAATTAATAACTGTTCCGAACGGCTCATCTTCTTGACCGAAAAAGCCGTCCCGGACTGTTACATAAATTATTTAATTCTGAAATAATATCCCACGCCCCATTTGGTATGGACATACTTGGGATCGCTGGGGCTGGGTTCTATCTTTTCCCTCAGCCTTCTGACATGTACGTCCACAGTCCTCACGTCACCGGATTCCATGGCTTTATTTCCCCAAACACAGGAGAGCAGGGCTTCGCGGCTGTATACTTTGTTGGGATTGCATACCAAAAGTTCCAGCAGGTCAAATTCCTTGGCGGTCAGGTTGATCTCCTTCTCACCAATAAACACTCTTCTGCCTTCCACATCCAGTTTCAGATCCCCGGCCGTAACCACTTTCCGCTCCTGCTGCGCGTCTCTTCTGTTCTTCTTGGAATTCCTGCGCATGATCGCCTTAATCCGTGCCTTAACTTCCAATATGTTAAATGGTTTTGTGATATAATCATCCGCCCCATATTCCAGTCCCAGAATCTTATCCATGTCATTGCCCTTAGCCGTCAGCATGATAATCGGCATCTCAGAAAATTCGCGGATCGCCTGGCACACCTGGTAGCCATCGTATTTGGGAAGCATCACATCCAATAAAACCACATCATATTCCGTTTCCTTCGCCAGGTTGACTGCCTCTTCACCGTCATAAGCGCAGTCAACTTCCATCCCGTCCTGTTCCAGGCTGAAACGGATTCCCTTAACAATTAACTTCTCATCATCTACCACCAAAACTTTTGCCATAATCCACCTCTTCTTTACCTATACAACTATGTCATCCTTTATCTTTTGAAATGCGGCATCCTTGATACCGGGAATATTCATGATCTCTTCCACACTCCGGAATTCACCGTGTTTTTCCCTGTAACTGATAATATCAGCCGCCCTGGCTTCACCTATTCCTTTCAAAGTCATCAATTCTTCCTTTGCAGCAGTGTTCAGATTTACCTTTTTGTCATATTCTCCGCCGGAAGGCTGTAATAGCGCCTCTTCCCCTTTTGCAGGTACAATTAATTTCATACCGTCTTTAACGGTTTCGGCCATGTTCAGATAGTCTCCGGCAGCCGATTCCGTATATCCTCCGGCCAGTTCCACCACCTCAAAAACACGGCTTCCTTCCAAGACTTCATACACGCCGGGAGACTTCACCTCTCCGCAGATATGTACATAGCAGCAGACAGGTGATGCAGTTTCTGTCTCCGTCTCTGAAAAGACGGATGATTCCAAAACCGCGGTCTCTAAAAATGCCTCTTCACGGCCACCTTCCCCGCTGCAGCTATAGCATATGCCTGCCGCCAGCATGCATATGACAATGAGTACTGTTTTTCTGTTTATTTGTTCCATGGTATCCCTCCTTAAATTTAGTTGGATACCACTTTCAGCCATATTATTATTCTACCTAAATAACACCTCAAATACAAGCACATTTTCTCTTATTTCTTTTCATATTCTAACTTCATAATCCAGACAGGAAAAGACGGAACAGTCAAAAAATATCACCGTTTAAAGATGATAATTCCGGCAATGGCCACCGCTGCGCCCAATAATTTTTTCCACTCAAATCCCGCTTTATCCACACCGAACAGCCCAAATACTTCAATACCATAGGCGACAATAATCTGTGCCACTACAATGATTAAAGCTGCCTGGGCAGGCCCGAGAGTTCCCATGCTTTTAATAACGGTATAGGTGATGAGAGCGCCCATAATACCTCCCAGCAGCATATACCATGGCTTCACGGCCAAAATTCCGGCAATCGGCTCTCTTCCAGAAAAAAGCCACATCACAATACACATAATAAACGCAGTCAGCTGAACCCAGCCGGCAGACACCCAGATGCTTGTCTGTTTTGTCACCTCCGTATTAAAAACGCCCTGAAGGCTCATAAGCGCACCTGATATCAGTGCGATAATAATTCCCCACATATTCTAAAAACCTCCTGTACAAGTTTGGTCTTAGTTTCTCTTGTACAGAAGGTTTTATACATTTTTTACAGATTCAATTCGTCAAGAGCCAGTTTTAAAGCTCCCATAATTCCCTGATTGTCATTTAAACTTGGCAGCACAATATAGGATTCCAGATCAGACAGCTCTTTCGTTTGGATATAGGCATTGAGCTGTTCCTTCACCTGTTCCCTCACCAGCGGCATCATATGTTCCTGATGCATAACGCCGCCGCCCAGCACGATTCTCTGAGGGGAAAGAATTACGATGTAATCCACAAGCGCCTGGGCGATATAATAAGCTTCCATCTCCCATACTTCTTTTCTGTCCGCCAGTTCCACACCTTTTTTCCCCCACCGGGCTTCAATGGCCGGACCTGCTGCCAGACCTTCCAGGCAGGTCTTGTGGTATGGGCATTTTCCTTCATAATGGTCGTTCGGATGTTTTCTCAATAATACATGTCCTGCTTCGGGATGAAGCATTCCATGAAGCAGTTTTCCGTTGGATATCACGCCGGCTCCGATTCCGGTTCCTATGGTGATATACATGCTGTTTTCAAGTCCCCTGGTGATTCCCCAGGTAGCTTCTCCGAGGGCAGACCCGTTAACATCGGTATCAAAACCAACGGGAATGTTTAAGCCTTCCTTTAAAGTTCCCACAATATTATAATTGGCCCATGCCAGTTTGGGAGTGGTTGTTATGTAGCCGTATGTTTCCGAATCACGATTTAAGTCGATCGGTCCGAAACAGCCGACGCCCAGAGCTTCAATTTCCTTATCCTTAAAGTATTCCACAATCTTCGGCATTGTGATATCCGGCGTTTCCGTAGGAATGGAAATGCGTTCAAATATATCACCGTTTTCATTGCCGACTGCACAGACCATCTTGGTTCCGCCCGCTTCTAATGCTCCTAATTTCATAATTCATGGTTCCTTTCCCTTAATAAAAAATAATTATATAAAACTGCCACGCCTAAGCTTCACGCCTGGCCGCAGCCGCCCGCACCAGGTGTTTTGCCAGCACAGCGGTTGTTACCGCTCCGACACCGCCCGGAACTGGTGTGGCCATGGAGGCCAGCTCCTTGATGGATTCAAAATCCACATCACCGCAAAGCTTTCCATCCTCGTCCACATTGATCCCAACATCGATCACAACCGCATCCCGGCCCACAAAGCTTCCATCCAGCATTCTGGCCCTGCCTGCCGCCGCCACCAGAATCTCCGCATTCCGGCAGGTTCCCGGCAGATCTTTGGTCCTGGTATGGCAGACGGTGATCGTGGCATTCTCCTTAAGCATGAGCATGGCAAGGGGTTTTCCCACCACCATGCTTCTTCCCACAATCGTGACCCGTTTCCCGGAAATCGGTATCTCATTGGCTTTCAGAACTTCCACCACCGCTTCGGCGGTACAAGGAGCAAAGCCTCCTGCGTCTCCGGCAAATACCTTGGCAATATTGACCGGTGAAATGCCGTCTAAATCCTTCCCCGGATCGATCATCTTTTCAATATCCTCTTCCTTAATCTGCTTTGGAAGCGGCCTGAGTAGAAGGATCCCATCGATCTCTTTATTGTCATTTATCTTGGCAAACCCGGCTTTAAACTCGCTGTCACTGATATCACCGGCAAATACATAGGACTGAACGCCCAGCCCGAAAGCCTCCATCTTTTTTATGGCTCCCCGTTCATAAGACATATCATCCGGGTTCTCCCCAACCCTGACAATCGCCAGTTTCGGCACATATCCATCCAAATGTTTCAACTGTTCCTGTACCTCTTCCTTAATTCCGGCAGAAACCTGCGCACCTTTCAGAACCTGCATGGCGTTCAACCTCCTTAGATATTTTTCTAACGAATATCATACCATTGATCGAAATAAAAGGAAATAGCTGTCATAAATTTTTCACGTTTTTTATCCTTTTCCCGTTCCCGATTTTATGGTTAATCAAATTTTGTAACCCACTGTTCCTCCTGGCAGGCTTGAAAACACATTTTTATCTGTTCAGCCGTATTTTTTTCTTCTGCCAGCCGGGGCAGCTCTCCAAGACCAAAGAAAGAAAAACCTAATGTTTCTATATTTTCTTTAAATGTCCCGCCTATAATATCGCATAATACAAAAACCTTACAGACTCCATATGCATATCTTGGCAGGTTATGCTTATCCCGATCCGGCTTACCATCTCTGCCGATATCTCTCTGATTCTTTCAAATCTTTCTATGTCATATTGATCCTTACAATAAAACAATCCCGCCTGCGCGATACTCTGCAGTTCCATCGCCCAATCCAACCATTTATCATCGCTCATAACAGTTCTCCATTTCCGGTTCCGTTCAGTCCAACATATTCATCTACCTGAAACATCATTTAATACGTTCATAATGGCAGTCAACGCCCCCATTTTCACTCTTTGTCCCAATCAGTTTCAATGAATTCATTCTATCCTTCCCATCAAACAATCTGCCCCTTATCTATCCAACCTATAACTGCCGGTTAACTTTTCTTAATTCTAATATCCGCCTGCAAAAATGTCAAACCACGCCCTACTGCATTTTCCACCCTACCACACACATCCCCCTGCAATCCCAGTTTCCGGGTATGTGTCTGCTTCCGGGTTTGCGGCGGAGGGAAGCTGGATTCGGGAGGCACCTGATTTTAGGGGTGTCTGCGGCTGGGCGGATGCCTGGTGTTTCCGGGAGCGCCTGCTCTTTGGAAAGTATTCCCATCCATGCGACTATGCAGGGCATTAGAGGATGTTAGCGCGCAGGATTTTTCGTTCTGAGGGAAAGAACCGCCTGTTTGAACGAAGTGAGTTGCGGTCTTTCCCGAAGGCCCTTAGAAAAATTCTGCACGCTTACATCCTCTTATGCCCGAATCCCGGAGTATGGATGGGAATACTTTCCAAAGAACAGGCGCTCCCGGAAACACCAGGCATCCGCCCAGCCTCAGGCTTCCCTAAAATCAGGTGCCTCCCGAATCCAGCTTCCCTCCGCTGCAAACCCGGAAGCAGACACATACCCGGAAACTCTACCTCAAACCCATTGACATCCGCCTCCCGCGGTGGTATATTTAAATCCTTTCTCACCACGGACTCTCCGTTTCTCACGCCGGAGAAAGATATCGTTACCGGTATCTCACCGCTTGGCAAGATATGTAAAAATATTACTACCAGGAGGACATTATGATTGAAGTGGAACACATCCAAAAGATCTTCAAGGTCTATCGCAGAAGCGCAGGCTTCTCTCAGGCAGTCAAAGCCCTGTTTTGCAGACAGGCGGACACCATTCACGCATTGAACGACATCTCATTTACCATCAAAGAAGGGGAGATGGTGGGCTATATCGGACCAAATGGCGCCGGAAAGAGTTCAACCATCAAAATTCTCAGCGGAATACTGACCCCGGATTCGGGAACCTGTTTCATCAATGGGCGGATTCCATGGAAGGAACGAAAGGAACATGTAAAAGAGATCGGCGTCGTTTTCGGCCAAAGATCCCAGCTCTGGTGGGACGTGCCTGTCATCGACTCCTTCGGCCTCTTAAAAGATATCTATCAGGTTCCGGACAGCCGTTTTAAACAAACCCTGGATGAACTGACCGAACTTCTTTCACTGGAAACCATCATTAAAACTCCGGCCAGAATGCTGTCATTAGGACAGAGGATGCGCTGTGAAATCGCTGCTTCTTTACTACACAACCCCAAAATCTTATTTTTAGACGAACCTACCATAGGACTGGATGCCGTATCCAAACTGGCTGTACGGAATTTTATCATCCGTTTAAACAAAGAACATAAGACTACCGTCCTTTTGACCACTCATGACATGCAGGACATTGAAGCCCTGGCCCGCCGGGTCCTTTTAATCGGCAGGGGACAGCTTCTGCTGGACGGGAATTTAGAAGACCTGAAATCACACAGCCCCAGTGAAAATGCAGGACTGGACGAAATTGCGGCCGCTTTATACCGCGATTATGATATTTAAAAGGAGGCGGACGTCTGTGAAAAAATACATTTCTTTTTTTCGTATCCGTTTTATCAACGGCCTCCAATACCGGACTGCGGCTGCGGCCGGTGTGGCAACTCAGTTCACTTGGGGATTTATGGAAATACTGCTGTTCCGGGCATTTTATCAGAGCGGAAGCCAGGATTTTCCCATGACATTTCCTGCTTTAGTCAGCTATGTATGGCTCCAGCAGGCATTTCTTGCCCTTTTTATGACCTGGTTCTGGGAGGCAGAATTGTTCGATTCCATCACCACAGGCAATGTGGCCTATGAACTCTGCCGGCCGGTCCGCCTGTATGACATGTGGTTTGTACGCGGACTGGCGGTGCGTTTATCCAAAGCGGTGCTGAGATGTGCTCCGGTTCTGCTCCTTTCGGCACTTCTACCGCCGCCGTTTCATCTGATCCTGCCTGCTGATCTGCAGACCACGCTTCTGTTTCTCTTATCAATGGCCCTTGGGACATTGGTTGTGGTTGCCTTCGGAATGCTGGTCTACATGTCTGTTTTCTATACGATTTCTTCACAGGGAATCAAGCTCATGGTCACTTCCCTGTCGGAGTTTTTAAGCGGTGCTGTAATTCCCCTTCCATTTCTCCCGGATGGGATCAGACAGGCTGTGGAACTGCTGCCCTTTGCTTCCATGCAGAATGTGCCGTTTCGGATCTACAGCGGAGATATTTACGGGACTGCTGTGATAAAAAGCCTGGGACTTCAGATATTCTGGCTGTTTGTGCTGATACTGGCAGGACGTCTGATGGAATCCAGGGCGTTAAAACGCGTGATAATACAGGGAGGCTGAGTATATGAAAAGATCCATAAAATTATATCTACATTTTCTGATCATCCATGTGGAAAGCATGATGCAGCACAAAATGTCATTTTTTCTGACCTCATTGGGGCAGTTTTTGATATCATTTAACGTGTTTTTGGGCGTCTATTTTATGATGGCGCGTTTCCACCAGGTAGAGGGGTTTTCCTATTCCCAGGTGCTTTTATGCTTCTCCGTCTCCCTGATGGCATTTACCCTGGCTGAAACCTTTTTCAGGGGATTTGATACCTTCAATACCATGATAGCCAACGGGGAATTTGACCGGATTCTGCTGCGTCCCCACAACACTGTTTTTCTGGTTTTGTGCAATAAAATAGAGCTGACCCGGTTGGGCCGGCTCCTGCAGGCGGTTGTCATGCTCTGGTTTGGAGTTATTAACAGCGGGGTGGAGTGGACGGTCGTCAGAATTTTAACCGTTTTTCTGATGATAGCCAGCGGCACCCTGGTTTTCGCCTGCATTTTCACCATCTATGCCTCCATCTGCTTTTTTACGCTGGAGGGGCTGGAATTCATGAATGTATTTACAGACGGAGCCAGGGAATACGGCAAATATCCGGTCAGCATCTACGGAAAAACCGTATTGACCATCTGCACCTATCTGGTGCCCTTTGCCTTGTTTCAATATTATCCCTTTTTGTATGTGATCGGGCAGACGCAGGATATCAGATATGCGCTTTTACCGTTCCTGGCTCTTCTATTCTTCATTCCGTCTTCTCTCTTCTGGAGATTCGGGCTTAGCCGCTATCAGTCTACCGGGTCATAAGCGTTTGGGCCACGCCTTTGTAGATTTCATCAGCCTCTGCCGTACCGGCTTTAACCAGCCTTGCGGCATGGGCATTGAGTTCTTCGGCCTTTTCCCGGTTTTTCATTGATTTTGTATTGATGTAGACATTCATCACAGCGCCTAACAGCGCGGCTCTGGCAAACTGAATTGCCACGCCCACATCCGACACCGCCATACGGCTTCCTTTTTCAGCTAAAATCTTCAGAATATCCATGATTTCCACTGATTTTTCCATAATTTCAAGGGGTACCAGACTGGCTGCCAAAAGATTCTTTTCCAGCACCAGTTCTTTTTCCGCTTTCTCTTCCGGCGTACCAAAAGGCAATCCATAAGAAGCCGCCAGCGGGGCAAATACTTCCGCATCCTTATCCGCCAGAACCAGCATATCCCGGCCCAGGACTCCTAAACGCTCCAGCAGTCCCTGAACCTCTTCTTCCACATCCGCATAGCGTTTCTTTCCTACCGTGAGATTTCCCACCATGCTGCCAAGGGCAGCCCCCAGGGCTCCGCCAAGGGCAGACGCTCCGCCGCCGCCGGGTACAGGCGCTTTAGAAGACAGTGTCTCATAAAACTCAGATATCTGTAAATCTTTTATCATATTGTCCCTCACTTTCCATCTATCATGGAGTGAGTTTAAAAATTGCTTACCGTCATCTGTGCATCATAATTTGCGGGTGATTTGTCCCAGGTGAAAAAGGCGCAGCGGACTGCGCTGGCTAAATCAGGGACAAATATGCCGCGGAATGAGGCGGACAGGTGATGGGAATGAATTTTAGGCACACTCCTGGTTGTCTGTTGGGTTTATTATAGACCGCCGGAGGGTTCTTCGTCAATGGCCTGCCAGAGCCTTTTCTGTTAACAAAATCTGTTGTCTTTCTATTCATTATTCTCCGATCATCATCTTGACGATCTCCCTGTCGGTCTCTCTCATTCCTTCTTTGCCGAGACGGCCCACATTTCGGATGGTAGCTTCCACATTGCAGTTTACGATGCCGTCTCCGGCTCTGAACTGCTGGCCGCCGTTTTTATACATATCATATCCCAGGATCCCTGTCATGACGCTGGCTGCGATCTTGCCTGCACAGGAAGGTTTTGCGCCGTCGCAGATAATCCCTGATGTAATTGCCACGGAGTTTACCAGGGTGTGGGCGATCTCCTCGTAGCCGCCTCCCTTAAGATACGCGATTCCGCATGCCGCCGCGCAGCCTGCGCTTACGGCCCCGCAGTATGCGGACAGACGGCCGATCCCGGTCTTTTCATGGATGGAGACCAGGTTTGCAAGGGTTAAGGCCCGGTACATTTTTTCTTCTCCAACGCCCAGCTCTCCAGCATACTCGATCACCGGCACCGATACCGTGATTCCCTGGTTGCCGCTTCCGGAATTGATGACTACCGGAAGCTCACAGCCGCTCATTCTGGCGTCGCTCCCTGCCGCTGCCTTGGCAATCGCCCGGTTTCGCACGTCATTTCCATAGGAGGCCAGCCATGTGCTGCCGATGTTGGCGCCGTAGCTATTCTTCAAGCCTTCCTCCGCGATTGCCATATTGCAATGAATCTGCGGATCCAGAATGTCCTTTACGTCTTCCACGCAGAGCGTATCCGCAAACTCCAGGATATCCTTCAGATTCAAAAGCCCCTTGTCGGTCAATCCGCCTTCCTTTTCAGAATCTGCGCCTTCTCCGTCCTCCGCCCCTGTACCGGATGACGGCTCCACCTCATGGCCCTGCTCCAAATGCCGGTTAGTCTCCGTTTCAAAGATCACGCTGCCATTTTTCTCAATCAAGATGATATTGGTATGGTACTGGGCGATCCGCAGCTTTACGCTGTCTTCGCCTTTGTGAAGGACCAGCACGATGTCGAAGGTCAGGGTGCCGTCGATGGCATGGACTTCCACCGGGACGGTTTCAAGAAATTCCCTGATGGCCACCTTCTGGCTGTAAGTCACCTGGGAAATGACCTCCAGGATCTTTGACGCGTCACCAGCCACGATCCCGGCGGATACGGCAGCCTCGATCCCCTTCATCCCGTCTGTGTTGGGCACAATGACACTCTTTACATTTTTGATGATATTATAGCTTGCGCTCACCTCTACCCGGTCAGGCATGGAACCTAAGACTTCCCGGGCTTTGGCCGCGCCGTAAGCCAGCGCAATCGGCTCTGTGCAGCCCATGGCCGGCATCAGTTCTTCTTTTAATATCTGTACATAAGTTTTATATCTTAAATCTTCTGTATTCATCCTGTCTCCTCTCCCGGCCATGCCGGCTTTCAGGATACAGGAGCGCGTCCCGCCCCAGGGACGGCAGCTCTCCGGCGTTTCATTTCGTTTGCAGTGGGAAATGATCTTTTAATTTATTCCGCCGTTTAAAGCTGCCGTCTATCTGTACCGTCCGCGCCCCGTATCGCTTTTCCCACTATCTCTGCGGGCACCATGCGGCCGCTTCTGCCGCTATAATTTTCTTCATGGTATATCTAGCGGTCAAAACTTATTTAAGACTTCCTCCAGATCCAGTGTCTTTGTCCCGTCCTCCAGTGCAAAGTACGGAATCCCGATACCGCCCCCGGCCTTTACAGCCTCATACTGGGGGTCTGTTTCACGTACTTCCAGATACGCCTTAAGATCCGGCAGGGATGCAGATAAATCCTTAAAATCGATCTCAGCATTCTTCTCTCTCAATTTGCACAACGCATACAGGGTATCCTGGCATAAATGACTTCCAATTACGACTACTTTCATAACATATTTCTCCTTTTTCATTTGATTTTCTATATTTTCTGATTTCTATAATTAATAGGCCTCACTTTATGTAACAGACCTGATTATATTTATTCTGCCGCTCCGCCTGCGAAGCAGCCTTTGATCCAGTCCTTTCCTTCCACGATCCTGGAAACCATCATGGAAGCGATGGCATCCCCGGATGCATTTAAACAGGTAGCCGCCGGGTCAAACAAAAATCCCAGAGTAGCAATGAGCGGAAATGCCTCCGACGGGAACCCGAACAGGCTTACGATCAGCATTTCGCCCACCAGACCGCCGCCGGGCGCGCCGGAAAGGACGAATGCAGAAAGGATCGCAACAGCGATTGCCATCAGATAAGTTCCCACTCCTGTAAACGGCTGGTTGAACACACCGTACAAAAATGCGATCTTCGCGATGGAGGAAAGCACAGAGCCGTCCATATGCATGGTCGCTCCCATAGGAAGTACGATCTCACGGATATCCTTTGGCACGCCCATCTTGTCGCAGGCATCCAAGTTGACCGGCAGGGTCGCCATGGAGCTCTGGGTTGCAAATGCGGTCAAAGCCGGTGTCGGCACATATTTCATGATCCGCCGGATTCCCTCTTTTCCTCCTACCAGATAAGCGTAAAGGGGGAAGAATACCAGCACATAGATCAGACACAGCGGATAATAGAGCAGCATTGCCCGTCCATAGTCGCCGATCAGGCTCGGGCCAAACTCACCCACCAGGTTTGCAAAATAAGCGCCCAATCCGATCGGAGCCAGTTTCATGATCAGGTTTACCATTTTCATGATGATTGCATTTAAGCTGACCAGCAGTTTTCCTACGGGACATTCCTCGCCGCCGCAGGCGCTGATGCAGAATCCGAACATAACGGAAAAGATGATCAGCGGCAGGATATGCTCACGGCTTAAAAGCTCCGGGAAATCCGAGACTGTCAAAGCGCCTACGATCATATCCCCCACGCTCTGGGCCTCACCCATCTCTGCGGCCGCCAGGGTGATCGAGGTATTGGCCGCCGGCGGGAAGATATTGACTGCTGCCAGCACTAACACCGCCGCAACCGCTCCGGTTCCTACAAACACGATCAAAATGCTTCCCAAAATGCTTCCCAGGCGCTTCATATTCACCATGCTTCCAACTGCGCTGGATATGGAAACAAATACCATGGGAACCACGATCATAAACATCAGGTTCAGGAAAATATCCCCCAGCGGCTTGACAATCGCCGCCTTATCTCCTGCAACCGCACCGAAACCGGAACCGATCAGGATTCCTAACACCAGCAGAATCGGGAACCGGTAGCTATTCCATATTTCTTTCTTATTCATACCATTTCTCTCCTTTGCTCATTAACCCCTTATTTTCATCTGTTACCCAAGCTGGTCCACAGCATCTTTCAGCTGCTCCAGCGCCTTCTTTAAAACGCTTCTCGGACAGGCCGCATTGAGCCGCATATATCCGCTCAGGCTGCGTCCAAAGGTATATCCTTCATTCAGTCCCAGCTTTGCTTTCTCGATCATGAAACGGCGCAGCGTTTCATTGTCCATCCCCAGTTCCCGGCAGTCCAGCCATACCAGGTAGGTAGCATCGGGAACCGTGGGTTTGATCTTCGTAATATACATCGCGCAGTAATCCCGGATAAAGTCAAAGTTTTCGGATAAATAGGGCAAAAGCTGCTCCAGCCACTCCTCCCCTTTAGTAAATGCCGCCTCCATCGCCACGGAGCTGAATGCGTTGTTGCGGTGGATATCCAGATTCATCCAGAACCGGTCATACCGCTCCTTCATATCCATCGTTGGGAAAATGGTGGCCGACGCCTGCAGTCCTGCCAGATTGAAGGTCTTGGTGCCGGAAATGCAGCTGACCACCTTATCCTTCGCCCCTGTAAGCAGAGCTGTGGGAATGTGCTTCTTCCCATGGAACACCAGGTCAGAATGGATCTCATCCGATACCAGAAGCACCCCGTTTGCCTCACAGATGTCGAACATCCTCTGCAGCTGTTCTCTGGTCCATACAATGCCCAGCGGATTGTGGGGACTGCACAGCAGAAACATTTTCACCTTCGGGTCTTTCGCCTTCTGCTCAAAATCTTCAAAATCGATGGTCCAGACACCATCCTGTTCTACAAGCTGGTTTTCCACTACAGTCCGTCCCCAGGCTTCCGTCACGTCGTAAAATTCGGAGTACACCGGTGTCTGGATCATAATGGAATCGCCGTCATCGGAAAAAAGCTTCACAAGTGCGGACAAGGCCGGGACAACGCCCAGGCTCCAGCTCATCTTCTCCCGGTCGATGGTCCAGCCGTTCCGGCGCTCCTGCCAGCCGATGATCGCGTCAAAATAGGAATCCGGCCTGGAAGTATATCCCCAGATACCCTCCTTCGCCTTGGCCACGCACGCATCAATGACAGGCTGGGCCGTGCAAAAATCCATATCCGCCACCCAGAGCGGGATCACATCCATGGTCCCAAATTTCTTCATTCTCTCGTCATATTTTCCCGCGCGGTTGCCGCTTCGGTCAATGATCTCATCAAAATTATATTGCATTTTGCTGCTCCTTTCGGTTTGATACTTTTTATGTGAGCAAGAACCGTGCCAATTTTTAAAAAGAGCACGGATTTTATATTATCTTTTATAATATTTCTTTTTTTCATAGTTTTATCAGGATTAAACGCATTTAGAAAAAACAAAAAAAGAGAAGGCCCTGGTTGGTATCAGGGACTTCTCCGTAAAATATTTGGTTATTTATTGGTTGTTATCCATCAATTGGTTTTTTATTGATTATTAATTGGTTTTATATTGATTTTCCATCAATTCTTTATTAACTGGTTCCAGGTTATTTATTGCTTATTGTAAACCAACATTGACTCCTGCCTGCTTCAGTAAGTCTATCCCTTTCTCTGTTATCACACTTCCACCCCGGCCTCTGGATACAGCCACACAGTCCTCCGCCTCCAGTCTGCCAAGGATCGCCCTCACCTGCGGCTGGGTCATTGGCAGCCCCAAGTTCCTTGCCTGCGCAAGAATCCCTTCGCGTCCGATCCGTCTGCCCTCCCGAAAGGCCGTAAAAAGAATCTGAAGGACCATCTTCTCGGCAGTCATTTCCCGGCCTTCAGCCGGCGCCAGCGTTCGCCCAACTTTCTGTTTCCCCTCCGGCACAGACGTCACCATCCGAAACGTAGGCGGCAGGTCCTCCTTTGTTATGATCGAATGGCCTGTAAAATTCAGATATTCTGCGATATTCCTGAGTTCCCGGATATTCCCCTGGAACCGGTATTCCTTAAACAGCTGCCGTATTTCCTCACTCAAGGCAAAGTGTCCGCCCAGTTCCTGCCGGAACTTTTCAAGCAGCAAAAACACATCGTCCCCCCGGCTCCTCAAGGGCGGGATCAGGACCGGCAGCGCATTCAGCCGGTAATACAGATCCCGGCGGAAGCTTCCGTCCTCCACCTTCTGCTCCAGATCCTCATTGGTGGCCGCCACGATCCGCACATCCACATGGATGATCTGATTGCCGCCTACCCGCATGATCTCCCGCTCCTGCAAAACACGCAGAAGCTTCACCTGAAGCGCCGGACTCATGCCCTCCACCTCGTCCAGAAACAGGGTTCCCTGGTGCGCAAACTCAAAAAGTCCCGGCCTCCCCCCTTTTCTCGCCCCGGTAAATGCGCCGTCCTCATAACCGAACAGCTCGCTCTCTAAAAGATTTTCCGGCATGGCTGCACAGTTGATCGCTACAAAGGGCTGCCCCTTCCTTCTGGATGCATTGTGGACCGAATGGGCAAACAGCTCTTTTCCCGTTCCGGTCTCCCCGATCAGAAGCACCGGGGACTCGGTCTGCGCCATCTTTTTAAGGATTTCCTTGGTCTTTAAGATCGGCTCCGACTGCCCGATCACATCGTCAAAACAATACTTGGCCCGGTGTCCCCGGCCCTTTTTCATCAACTGCCCGCGCAGTTCATTCTGGCGGCGCTCCATCTCATCAAACTTTTGCAGAATGGCAAATGCCCCGATACATGCGCCTCTGCGCAGTACCGGCCGCACGCAGACGCTGACCGGTTTTTCCGCCACCCGGACTACCGTAGGCTCCGTCTCCGCCATCTCTTCCAGACACTTCCCAAAGGGAATGTAGGGAAATACCTTCTCCCCCTGCTGCCGCAGGGCCGTATTGCCGAATACATGGGTGATGTCCCGCGCCATCTGGTTGATCGCATAGATTTCCCCATGCTCATTGACCGCAATCACGCCCTGGTCCAGCACGTCCATCAGGATATCAAACTGGCTTTCCAGCCGGCGGGACCGATCCATCATCTGGTCAAAATACCAGGTGTTGGTACAGACCGACTCCTGATATTGTTTAAATACCGGTTCTTCCAGCAATTCGTCCAGGCCCAGCCGGATCGCCGCTTCGATCATGGTATCCGCAGAACAGGTCCTCTGGCCGATATTGACCACCCGATCGATTCCCTGGGGCACATACCGTTCCTCATCCGGGGTCACCGCGATATCCGCCCAGTCGGAAAGCTCTGCTCCCGGCGCATAGAGGATAAATTTCAAATGGGTGACTCCAAGCTGTTCAAGCTGCGTCACAGCCTCCCGGGCCATAGTCTCCGTCATATTGACAAACAGCACCTTCGTCCCCCTCGGGATCTCCTGCAAACAGCGGATGCTGTCCTTTTTATAAGTCACCTGGATCTCCATCCGTTCGGCATCCTCCGGCAGATATACCTCATGCTCTGCCATGGTGGCATATGCATCTGTGGAGCCCATATATAGATCACAGGGCTCCATATGGGCCGCCGTCCCATCCATGATACTGTAATTGCGGACCACCGCCCGCGCACCGAACACCTGCCGGACCTGCTGGGCATAAGCCCTCCCCGCAAACGGATCCAATGCGATCACCGCAATACTCTTTTTCATGTATCCCCCTGTTCCAGCCAGTTATGCTTCGTCTGTTCCTTTGTTCCCGACGCTTACGCGGCTCTTGCCGTCCACGGCCTGCTTTTCCTCAAAAATGCCGACGATCACGCCCTCCGTCTCCACCATGCCGGGCGACGCGATCCGGCCCATATAGCGGAATGTATCCTCCGTAGACCTGCTGTTGATGCCGTGGACATCATCCACACAGACGCCTTCCATCGCAAGCCCAACGGAGCGGAACGCCGCATCCACCGCCACAACGCCTTTCATCGCGCAGCCCTGGTTCCCGCCGTCACAGATCATGCCTGTAATGCTGGAAGCCATGTTGTTGACCGTCCGGTGCATTTCCGGCAGACCGCCGCCCTTAAGATAAACACAGGCGCAGGCCATCCCGGTCCCCGCCGCGATCGCACAGCCGCAGAAAGCCGACAGCCTTCCTGAATATTCCTTTATGTACATGGTCACCAGATAACTCAAGGCTGTGGCGCGCAAAAGCTTTTCTTCCGGGTATCCGTTCACCTGGCACACCGCATAGAGAGGCATCGTACAGATGATCCCATGAGCTCCGGAACCGGTAATGCTCATCGCCGGCTTCTCGAGCCCGATCACCCGCGCCTCAATGGTCCCGTTGCAGAGCAGCTGGGCCGTGGGAAGCTCCTGGTCTGAGATCACACGGCCGCCGTTGGCGCGCAGCAGACTTTTCAAAAATCTGGTCCGTTCACTGGACCTGCCCGCCTCAAACAGCTGCAAATTCACCTCATAAGCTTCCCGCAGAAATACGAGTTCCTCCAAAGGCACGCTGCCGCAGTACTCCAAAATTTCCGCCAAGGTATGGCGGTGGATCTCCGGAATCTCCTCACCGGCACCGGGGGCGTTCCCGCCTGTTCCGGCGGCCGCGGCTTCCGTACCCACAATGCCAGCGGCTTTCACCTGTGCATCGGCAGCCTCCCCTTTGCCCGCCGCCTGTCCGCTCTTCATTGGCGTTTCTGTGAAGATCACCGTTCCATTTAACAGGATCTCCACCACATGAGTGTGCTTGTCACGGATATGCAGACAGCATTCATCTTTCTCCGTCTCAACACACACATTAATATCGATACGGGAGGAAATATCCCCCAGCCGCACGTCGATCTTGCCCTCGCCGATCATCCGCTGCGCCGCCTCATTGTCTGCCGCCGTCACTTCCGACAGGGCCTCCAGCCCATTCTCCCAACGGCCTGCCACAATGCCCAGCGCCGCCGCGTACCGGTTGCCGACATAGGGCGAATTGGGAATTCCACAGGTAAATGCGTTCTTATACATCCCTGAATTTAACGTTACGGTCACCCGGGCAACCTCGCCCTCCGTATAGCTTCGTGCACGGGCGCACGCATAAGCGATCGCCCCCGGCTCGGTGACCCCAAGAGCCGGTTTCATATCTTCCTGAATTAATTTGGTAAATGCGTTCATATTTTCCTCCTGCATTCCCCACTGCATGACCAGTATAGCATACGTATGGAGAAAAAGACAAGATGGCAGCACCCTGACCGCACAGGGGAAAAATGGCTGTGTGCCCGTATAAGGAACGGTTAATGGCAGACAAAAAGCTGCGGAAACGGATCATAACCCAATGTCATGATCCGTTTCCACAGCTTTTATGTCAAGCGCACAAATTATTAAACGCAGGCTTACCGGCAGTTAACGCTCTCCGCTTTTTTACTTCTGCTTAAAATCTTCAATTGCCTTCAAAGTGTCTTTCAGGATCTTATCCCCCCTCATCATGCCGTAATCGCGGGTATCGATGGCCATGACCGGGATCTTATCCTCCACTTTTGCTTTCACTTCATCCATTGCATACCGGATCTGCGGCCCTAAAAGGACTGCGTCGGCTCCGTCTTTATGATCGTCCAGATCACTGACCGGAACGGCAACAGCGTCCAGTTCGATCTGCTGGTCTTTCGCCGCCGCTTTCATCTTGTTCATCACCATGCTGGTGGACATTCCGGCATAACATACTAAAACTATTTTCATTCACTGATACCTTCCTGTTCTTCTTTGTATACCTTATTATCATACACCTTAAAGAATGGATAGTAAATAACCGCATCCATGATAATTAATAAAAGAACCAATATAACCGCTTTAAAGTCCATGGTTGCCAGAAATGCCCCGATCGGTGCGAACAGGTTCCATCCCGGTTCCACAAAGCATCTGGAAATGATGCCGCTGGACATGCAGATATATGTAATGATCGCATTTAATGTCTGCGCCACGATGAACGGGAACAGCATAAGTGGATTCAATACGATGGGAAGTCCGAATAATACCGGCTCATTGATATTAAACATTGCTGGTACAATGCCGATTCTTCCCACAGTTTTTAACTGCGTGGATTTGCTGGTAAGCAAAAGGGCAGCCAGGGCAAACGTGGCTCCCGCGCCACCGATGGTGACGAAAACCCACCAGTAAGGAGAACAGAATACAAACGGCAGTTCATTCACCGGAGTACCTGACGCATAAGCAGCCGCATTCATGGCGAAGTTGGAATCCCTGATTGGGGAAAGCACTGCGCCGATTGCCGTATCATGGATACCAAACCACCATAAAACCTGCTGAAGAACGGATACCACGGTAACGCCGAATACATTGTCGATGAATTTAATTAAAGGTGTGATCAGGCTTAATACCAGTTCCGGCAGAATAACTCCGCTCACATTTTTCACCAATGTGGTGAAGAAAGTGGCAACTAAAGAGATAATTGCGATCGGCACCAAAGCTTCGAACGAAGCGGCCAGAGCAGGCGGCACGCTGTCAGGCATCTTAATTGATCCAACCTTGTGCTGAATCAGGAAGCGGTAGAATTCAACCGTTATGATCGCCACGATCATAGCTGAAAAAAGGCCCGTACCTCCAAAATAGCTGTTGGAAAATCCGCCTTCCACATAATCGGTGTTGAACAGCAAAAACGTGATTAATGAGGTAATGGTCGGCACATAGGGCTGAATCTTATAATGTACGGACAAAAAGTATCCGATGCCAAGGGCCACATATATGGCCAGGGACCCCAACGTTACATCAAACAAAAAGTTAAGAGGTCCTCCCACAGCCGCAGCCAGTCCTGCCCAGCCTTTAAAAAATCCATAGAGCAGGCTCCCCGCCTCCATTGTGGTGTAGTCCATAGGCGGCTCGGCTAAAATAAGCGCAAAGCTGCCGATCATCATTAACGGCATCGCTGATAAAAATGAACTCTGAATCGATTTTAAGTACTTGTTTCTTGCGATCTTGTTTGCCAAAGGCAGAATGTGTTTCTCAATCCATTTAGTGATTCCCTTGTTTTCCATCTCATCTTTCCCTTCCTGTTTGTGTTTGTTATGACCAGCCGCCAGCAGAGTGTGTTGATACCTTCTCTGATCCTATTCCCCATCTGTTAAATGATCCTGAGAACGGCTCTCATTGCGGATAAAATCCCTGTACCAGTAATAGCTCTTTTTGGGGGTTCTCCTGCAATTATCATCAAAATCCACTCTGACTAAGCCATAGCGTTTTTCATAACCGTTAATCCAGCTGTACAAATCAAATGTCGACCACACATAATATCCCTTCAGGTTCAATCCGTCCCGGATGGCCCTGCGCATCTCTTCGATGTGTCTGCTGAGGAAGTCAATTCTTCCATCGTCTTCCACCATACCGTTTTTTGACGGTTTTTCATACATGCCGACGCCATTTTCCGTGATATATACCGGCACATCTCCGTATTTTCTCCTGATATCCGCCAGCTCATCATAGATTCCCTTAGGATAAATCTCACAGTCCCAGGCCGTGTATTCGCTGTCCGGGTCCTTGGCCTGTTCAAACCAGCCCTTGATGATCAGTTCTGCGCTGTCCTCTCCCTTTTTGCCCGTATTATTGGCCTTTAAAATGGTCTCGCCGGTGGTATAAGGCTTAATTAACGCACGGCTGTAATAGTTGATACCTATAAAATCCACGATGCCATTTTCCAGAATCTCTTTATGCTCCGGCTTCATGAAAGACAGGTCAAATCCCTCTTCTTCCAGTTTCTCCAGCAGATCCTGGGGAAAATGCCCCAGCATAGGAGGATCCAGCACCCAGTTATTGAAATAGTTATCCGCCAGACGGCCCGCCTTTTTGCACGCTTCGCTGTCATCATAAAGATCCACATTGGCGCTGGCATGCACAATCCCCACCTGGCCTTTGGCTTGGGAATCCCGGAATGCTTTCACGCCCAGGGCGCTGGCTAACATCACATGATAGGCCGCATGGATCATCCGCTGGAAATCCTTCACATTGGGCGGATAATTGCCGATCGCATAGCCGGAAGTGATAAAATAGCTGGGCTCATTGATGGTAACCCACAGTTTCACCTTATCGCCAAACGCATCGAAACACACCTTTGCATATTCAGCAAATGCATATGCGGTATCCACATTTTCCCATCCGCCTTTCTCGGCCAGGGTATTGGGAAGATCCCAGTGATACAGGGTCACATTGGGCTCCACTCCGTATTTCAGGCAGGTGTCAATCACCTTTTGATAATATTCAATTCCTTTCGGATTCACCTTCCCGGTACCTTCCGGCAGGATTCTTGGCCATGCCAGGGAAAAACGGTAGGTGTTCTGCCCTCCTTCGGCCATCATCTTAATATCTTCCTCAAATCTGTGGTAATGGTCGGAAGCCACATCGCCGGTCGTATACGTGATGCAGTTCTTTTCGCTGTGGCAGAATTCATCCCACATGCCCAGGCCCTTACCATCCTCCTGCCAGGCGCCTTCGCACTGGTAAGACGCGGTCGCCGATCCCCATAAAAAATCTTTTGGGAACTTTACATCCATTTTTTATTCCCCCTTCATCATTTTATACATCTGAATCATCTCTTTTGCCAGATCCAGTACGGTCATGGCATTCATCACGTGATCCTGTGCATGCACCATCAAAAGACTCATCGGAAACGGCTGTCCTGCCGCTTCCTTTGAAATAATATCAATCTGGGATTTATGGGCATTCTGTATGGATTGTTCCGATTTTTTAACAAGTTCCCCGGCCTTTTCAAAATCGCCGGTTCTGGCCGCTTTTAAAGCCTCCATGGCAAAACTTCTGCCTTCTCCCGCATTTACCACTAATTCCATTATCATCAATTCCTGATCCGTATCCACAAACTCACCTCCTATGTCTTATTCCTGTTTATTTTCCAATTCATTTCTGATTATAGTTAAGATGCTTTTGGCATCCATCATCCCATACAGAACCGTATCCAGGGCGATCACCTTCTTCTTTGGATATTTATCCCTGAATTCCTCCAGCCGGTGCCTCACCTGAGGCCCCAAAACGATGAGATCCGGCTCCTTGGGAAATTCATCCACATCAAATGCGGAGCAAGCATCGATTTCACACCTGTAGTCCTCTTCCTCTGCCTGTTTCTCCAGTTTCCGCACCAGCAGGCTGGTCGACATGCCCATAGCGCATAATAATAATATCCTTTTCACAATTCTCCTCTTTCTGAACGGGTGAATATTTCGGTATAAAAATATCGATTAATGCATAAAAATGCATTCTATAAATAACAGCATACCTGTTTTGGGGAATGATTGCCATACAGCAATTTACCGGATTATATGTGGTAATTTTAATGATTTTTCGTAACGGTTCAGGACGGCGGAAAGCTTCCTGACCGGTTTTTCCGGTCAAGAAGATGAGCCGTTCAGAACAGTTACGATTTTTATATCTTTACCTCTTCATATCGGTTATATTAAAAATAAGACGTATTTATGCAACCCGAAACGCCCAACAGGAAGTATATAAGTGAAAGGACCAGATACAAAGCGAGGAGGTGAAAAGATGGAGGACTGCAAGATCGTTGATTTGTATTGGACACGCTCAGAATGTGCCATTGCAGAAACCGCCCGGAAATATGGAAACTATTGTTATGCCATCGCCTATAATATACTTTCAAATGCCGAGGATGCTGATGAGAGTGTAAATGATACCTATCTCGGCGCATGGAACAGTATGCCGCCCCACCGCCCATCTATTCTGCGGACATTTCTCGGTAAAATCACGCGGCGGATCTCTTTAAAAAAATGGAGGGATAAAAACAGAATGAAGCGGGGCGGCGGTGAAGTTGCCCTTGCCCTTGATGAACTAAACGAATGCATTCCATCGGGATGCTGCGTAGAAGACGAAATCATTGTCAGAGAACTGTCAGAAATACTCAACCGGTTTATATCAGAATTGCCGGAAACCGAAAGGCAGGTATTTCTCTGCCGATACTGGTATTTGGATTCCATAGAAAAAATAAGTTTGGATTTTAATTTCAGCAGCAGCAAAGTAAAATCAATGCTGCATAGGACAAGAGCAAAACTGCGATCCTATTTAGAACAGGAGGGAGCCTTATGAACGCCAGCCACATTCTCGACGCATTGGAAATGATTGATGACAAATACATCCTGCAGGCAAAGGAACATCCGCTTACCGATGCTCCGTCCGGCAGGTGCCGGGAAAGAAAAACCGGAAACCTGCGGCGCATCATGGTTTTAATTGCCGCTGCCGCCTTGCTGTTGACACTCTGCGGATTTGCGGCATACAAAATGGGATTATTTGACTACTGGATACAAACGCCGTCCGCCGCTCCGGAAGAAGTTGTGCGCTATGCAATCGAAAATCAGATTGAAAAGGAATATACCATCTGCGTAACCGTTGATACCGTTCATGTTGATATGGACGAGACGAAACGGCTCGCCGCCATGTATTCCGGCAGCGAACTCGCAAAGGCAAGGGGATGGACGGATGAATATTTAGCGGAACATTTTACCGCAGTAAAAGCCGTGTATTATATCGAATATGATCATACCAAAGTATTCATAAACGACGGTTGGACAAAACAGTATTTTTATCTGGTGCGAAAACCGGAGACAGGGGAATGGACGATTATTGATAATACAAGTCCTGATACATGAACAGAAATCACACGCTTGTATCGTAAAAAGCCGCTTTTTATCCAAAATAAACCTGGCTGTAAACTACATTTCCACCTTTTATGGTCATCTGAGGCACAATCATTTCCCGTCCGTCCAGGCGGTTTCTGCCGCAGGTCCAGTCCTCGTAAACAATCGGCCTTTCCTCTACCTTAAAAATCACAAGATCCGCCTCTGTTCCCGGAGCTAACGATGCCAGTTTTGGCCTGTTCAGCAGTTTGGCAGGCATGAGCACCGCCGCATCCAGAATGCGCTCCAGAGGCATATGAAACGCCAGATACTTGGACAGTACCCGGGGGAGGCTGTGCAGCACTCCCTGGTAATAGGACACCGTATTCACATCGGAACTGATAATATCAGGATAAAAGCCCTGTTCTATCGCAGCCTGCGCCACCTTTAAGTCAAAGTTATTTTTTCCGTTGCAGGCGTCGAATAATATGCCCCGTTCTCTCGCTTTCCAAATACCATCTCTGACGTTTCCGTTTCCATCCAGAATGCTTTCACCCTTATTTTGGTACATATGGCAGACCACATCCCCTTTTCTCAGCATAGAAACGATTTTTTCCAAATCCATGGCCGGGTCTGTGATGTGCACAATGAGATTACACCCCAATTCTTCACACAGATCCACTGATTTTTTCAGGGAAGCTTCTGCCGTTTCCGGTGATACGATATTGGAGGACAGCCTTGTTTTCAGCCCCACCAGAGAATCCGGATACATACGAAATAACCGTTTAATACGGTCCCGGTCAATAAACTCCGGAGCCAGGTTTTCCGCATACTTCCCTGTCAGCTGTCCGCCGGATGCCACTAAAAGCTGTGCCATAAGCCTGACATCGGCCTGGTCTATCACTGCTTTCTGGAATATTTCATAGGAAGCCGCCCCGCAGGTGCCCGCGTCCACTGCTGTTGTCACACCGCAGGGAAATGACGCCGCATCGGGATTGACGCCATTTTCCGCTCCTCCTTTGAAGTAATGGACATGGTAATCGATCAGGCCGGGAGCCACATAGCAGTCTTTGGCATCGATTACCTGATACTCCGTTTGGGAACTGAATTCCTTCAAAAGACCGTCTTCTATATAGAGATCCCTGTTTTCCATACTCCCTTTACACGGGTCATACACTCTGCCATTTTTAATCACATAATTATACATACATTTCCTTCCCCTACTGTGCCTGTTTTACTGCCTCAAGTACCTGGTCAGTCAGCTCGTCTCCAAGATTCTTACGAACCATATCGTAGACAACTCCCGCTTTTTCCTGAAGTTCAGCCAGAACCGGCGCATCCAGGGTGATGATTTCACATCCTGCGTCGATACAAGTCTGTTTATATTCCGCAATGCTTTCGTCTGCCATTTGGTTTCCGTATGCAATGGCTGCCGATGCGCACTCATCCACCAGCCCGCGGACATCTTCCGGAAGTCCTTCATATAAATCATTATTCATGAAAAAGGTGATGATATGGCCCACATGATTTGTCTCAATTATGTATTTCTGTACCTCCTGGAAGTTGTTACCTACAATATTCATATACGGATTTTCCTGGGCATCGATCGTGCCCTGTTGAAGGCCCATAAATACTTCCGTAAATTCCATGGACACTGCATTGGCTCCCAACGCGTTCCAGTAAGCCAGATGATATGGATTCGTCATTACGCGGATATTCTGGCCCTTTAAATCAGAAAGCTTGTGCACCGGTTTATTGCTGGTAAGCTCCCGGAATCCGGCATCTGCATAGCCCAGCATCATAACGCCTCCGGCCTTGTTGTATTCATTCATAGTATCTGCCAGGTCTCCTTTGAGCACATTTCTCATTGTAACCAGATCCGGGAACAGGTTGGGCATGTCAAATACCGCCGACTGAGGCACAAAATCCACCAGGTCAGTGGTCATGCCCGTTCCGATATCCACGGTCCCTGCGATGACCGCCTGAGTGAACTCCGTCGTATTTCCCATCTGCCCGCCGGGATACAGATCCACAGTGATCTTTCCGCCGCTTCTCGCTTTGATCAAATCTCCAAAACGTTCTACCACCTTATAATTGATGGTGGTATCCGATACGCTCATGGCCGCGGTCCAATGGTACTGCCCGTCAATCTCCACCACCTCAACAGGCTCGTTCATTTCCTGACTGCCCTTGTCTTTCTGTTCCACCACAGCAGGAACTCCCAGTTTTTCACCGGATGCCAGCGATGGCAGAAAAAGGCTGATCTGCGGAACATATATGATCAGAACCAGAGAAAGCAGAAATGATACCAAAAATGGAACGGTAGCCTTTGCCAGCCTGAACATCGGTATTTTGGTCATTCCGCTGGCAACAAACAAATTAATTCCCATTGGAGGGGTTACCATGCCAACTGCCAGGTTCACCGTCATGATAATGCCAAAATGAATCGGATCAACGCCGACCGCCGTAGCAATCGGCAGTAGAATCGGGGTCAGGATCATGATATTGGGTATATTATCTATGATCATTCCGCAGACCAGCATGATCAGGTTCATGATCAGCAGGATCAATATCTTGCTGCTTACGGAATCCAGCACCGCCTGGCTGATCATCTGAGGATAACGAAGCATGGTGAGACAACGGGCAAATGCGGTTGCCGCTGCAATTACAAACAATATGTTTACATACGTTTTGGCGCCTTCTGTAAATACGCTGCCAAGGCCATTTAGCGGAATTGTTTTATAGATGAATATACAAACAAGCAGGCCGTAAATTACTGAAATAACAGCAGCTTCCGTAGGAGAAGCGATTCCGCCGTAAATTGACCCCAATATAATGATCGGTGTCAGCAGCGCCCAAAAACTTTCCTTCAGCACTGTTTTAAAGCCTTTGGAACGGATGGACTGGTAATGTTCCATTAACAGTTTCTTGTCTTCTCCATGGCGTTTACAATAAATCCAGCAGTACAGCATCAAAGCCGCGCCGATCAGTATTCCGGGAATGATTCCGGCGATAAATAAGTTAGACGGCGACGCCCCAGTGGCCGAAGAATAGACAATATAGGAAATGCTTGGCGGAATAATGACTCCCAATCCGCCGGCCACCGTCACAATGGCGGCAGCAAATATTTTATCATACCCCATACTCACCAAAAACGGAATTGTCATAGCTCCTACCGCTGAAACCGTAGCCGGAGCAGAACCTGATATGGCGGCATAAAACATACATGTTACTACGACGGCACAGGGAAATCCAGCTGTCTTGTTGCCGATAAAATAGGCAAAGAAGTTAAAGAGTTTTTCGGACAGCCCGCCCTTCGCCATAATCATACCGGAAACCATAAACAGCGGAACCGCCAGCAGGGTAAAACTGTCCAGACCGCTGAACATGCTGCGCACCACCGCAGCCGCATCATATGCAAACGCACCATCCATCATGGAAGGAAATAACGCCATGGAACCAAAAACGCCGGCTACCGGCATACCGATTGCCAGCAGAGCCGCCAGCACTAAAAAATAAACCCCGATTCCCATTATTCACATCCCCCTTCCATCATCTTTTCATCATCCATTGGCTTGTGCTTTAAAACCATAATCTGAATGTAGCGCACAATGGAAAGCACAAATGTGAATGCAATGATTCCATACAAATAGGCCATAGGCAGTTGAAGGGCCGGGCTTTTCTGATTAATCCTGACACAGCTCACAACCATATCAACAGCCCCTTTTGTCAGAAAGCATAAAAATCCAACCATTAACAGATCTGTCAGATACAAAAAGATCTGCTGAACGGCCTGAGGCAGCATGCCTACCAGAGCGTCTACCCGGATGCCGTTATTATACCTGATCCAGCATGGCATACTGAAAAATCCGGACAGCACCAGGGAGTATTTGCACACCTCATCAGACCAGCTCAAACCGCTCTCAAACCCATAACGCATCACCACATTCATAAAAGACAGCACAGTCAGCACAACCAGCAGAGCTGCCAGTACCATGTGTTCAAAATGCCTGTCCAGCCACTTTAGAAACACCATAACTTCTCCTCCTTTTTTTCAGAAGCCGTATCAATTAAAATACCGATTTTATTTGTACGAAACTTCCAATAACCCTTGATTTTTTCTATTTTTTTCATTATATCTGTGTTATAATCAGAAGTAAAGATGTGAATATTTCTATTAGTTATAAGAAAAATTAAGAGGAGTTTTGCCGGATATCTATAACCTGTCATTTCTCAGGATTTTAATCTGTAAACCAGAGGGATCAGGTATGGAAACCGGTTTCCCAGTCCGGGAATTTCGGGAATCTGGTGGGAATTATGTGATTTATGAAAGGGAAAGATAACCATGGAGTTAAAACAATTAGAATATATTCTGGCAATTGAAGAATACGGCAATATCAGCAAAGCGGCAAATGCTCTGTTTATCAGCCAGTCCGCATTAAACCAACAGCTCATTCATCTGGAACAGGAATTGAACACCAAATTATTCATTAGAAACAACCGGAATCTCAGGCCCACACAAGCCGGGATCATTTATCTGCAAAATGCCCATGAAATTATAAAAATCAAAAAAAACACCTACTCCCTGCTCCAGGATTTGGCAGATTCCACCATTGGCGAACTGCATTTGGGCCTGACCTGGGAGCATGGGATTGATATGTTTACGGAGATATTTCCTCAATTCAATCAAAAATTTCCCCGCTTTTCGATCAAAATCCATGAACGGACCGTCGCCCAACAGCACCAGATGATCACTTCCGGCCACATCGACTTAGGTTTCGTCATGCTGCAGGACAGCGACCGGATCGATGCCAATTACGTTCCCCTGTGCCAGGAACAGCTTCTTCTTGGCGTGCCGAAAAACCATCCCATGGCCCGGTATGCCAACCCGTTGGATATGCCTTTAGCATCTGCGGACCTGGCCCTCTTTAAAGACGACCTGTTTTCACTCATATTTCCCGAATCCACCATGCGGGCGGTGATCGATCCATTGTTCCACAATTCCGGATTCAAACCTAAAATATTATTTGAAACCTCCATGAACCACGCTTTATGCAAAATGGTGAGCCGGGGCTTGTGCTGCACCATACTTCCACAATTTTATGCCCTCCAGTATGACGATATCGCTTGGTTCCGTCTGGAGGGCAATACCCAATGGAAATGGTGCATCGTTTACCCCAAAGGCATCCAGCTGAATGCAGCCGCCCGGTACCTGATCGAACTGGCCCGCAGGTATGGGGCGGAAGAAGAAATGAAATTGAAGGGGTAGGTGGGATGTTAAAAAATGTTTTTTATCCTTAGCGCAGCCGATACCCAGACCTGGATTTCCCCTCTTCACGGCGTCACTCCGCCATTGCCTTCAATAAATATTCTCACCCCTCCTTCAAAAGCCGCATGAACACCGGAAACTCCGGCTGCTCAATCAACTCCCGGATCGCCTCCTCCTTCAAAAGCAGAGCCGTGGTTATTTTATAGAATTCCTGGGTTCTCGGATGTTTTCCTTCAGCCAGGGAAACGAGAAGCACTACCTGAACCTGGTTCTGCACCCAGTATATAGGCTTTTTCAGAATCCCCACGCCTACAAAGGTGGTATCTGTCATCATCTTATAAGGATGGGGCAGGGCCACCAGGTTTCCATAATCCGTATGGGCCAGATCTTCTCTTCTTAATACGGATTCATAAAATTTGGGGGGCAGGGTTCTGAAACGGCTTATTTTTTCACACATGGCAGCGATCACTTCTTCTTTGCTGTTGCCATCCAGATTGGGAAAAAACAATTCTCTGCTATAGTATTCATTTAAAAAATCCATCTCATTTTCCTGAAGTTTCTCCCTGATTTTCAATATTTCCCGGTCGCTCAGAAAAGTCTGGATTTCCATAATAGGGCGCGGGATTTTATGTTTCACAGGTACGGTTGTCAGGACATAATCAATATCGTCAAACTCCAGATCCTCCAGCTGATAGACCGTGCAGATCCTGATTTCTTCGATGTATTTCCCAAACTCTTCCATGTATTTATATTTTAGAAGCTGGGCGCTTCCCTGGCCTGAGGAACAGACCATGAGAATTTTCTTTTTCTGGATCCCTGTCTTATCCCGTTCCATAGCGAGGGCAAACTGAAGGGCAATGTATCCGGTTTCCTCATCTGAAATCGCGCAGTGATAATACTCCCTAAGAGGAATTACCGCCTGGCTGGCTACCGTATAGGGGAACAGGTAATTTTTTCTTATATCATCCAGCATGGGATTTTGAATTTTAAGCTGATAGCGGAGCCGTATGTCCATGGGGACCAAATGATAGTTTAACGCCATTCTCAATTCCAGATTGTGCCGGTAGTCCAGTGCAAATGTCTCATAAACCGTGTTCACCATCCGCTCCACCAGTTCATCCAGATATTGGGGAATCACAAAGTTCGTATCCTCCCATCCGGCTGCCGCAAATGTCCTGTTGCCCGCCATCATCACAGCCAGATACAAAATCTCGCTTTCCGGAATGACAATCGCGCCTTTCCCTGCCATTTCCGCCGCCATGGCCGATGCCGCCCTGTATTCGGTCCTGCCTTTGATAAAAGCAGTCCCCTCCTGCATACGGATAAAAAAACCCTGCTCCATCCTTTTTTGGCTGATCTCTGCATAAAGATACAATTCCTTTAACGAGGTTTCCGCAATCTCCAGCCGGAATTGTTTTAATATATCCAGAATCAGCCTTAACAGTTCCGACTCGCTTCCGGCGTCATACTGTTTGGACAAATGCTCTGAAATACATCTTCTGATTCCCAGCTCCTGCCCTAAAACCTTCATTCCATACCGGGACTTTTTCTCAACAATCAGCCCATAGCGGGACAAAATGACTTCGGCCTTCCTGAGATCATGAACAAGGGTCTGTCTGGAAATAAACATTTTCTCCGCCAAATCATCCATTTTCACATAGGTCTGGGTGCTCAAAAGTTCATTCAGAAGATATTTCACCCGGTCATCGGGAGTCGTCAGCCCCAATCCATTGGTATTTTTCCTGTTTTCGTCTAAAAACTCCTGGAACCTGGCCTGATCCACGATTTCCAAACAGTATCCATACCTCTGTTTAGAACGCAGAACGGCACCATTTGCAATGCATATGGTGCCCAGCTCTTTGATTCTGGTTCTGACTGATTTTTCACTCAGATTCATTTTTTCCGCCAGATTCCCGGCGGTTTTGTATCCCCCATCCAACAATTCAGACAGGAGAACTTCCAATCTTTCATCTAACACGTATCAATCCTCTATCTTTACAATAAAGATGCCTCAATTGCTTTTTCAAGCCTGATGATCATCTGGTCTACATCTGAATTTTCAATTACCAGCGGCGGCACGAACCGGATAATATTGCTGCCTGCGCTGATTAAGACAAGTTTCTGCTCCAGCAGGGCGTTATTTACCACAGGCGCAACAGGAACAGAAAATTCCAGTCCCTGAATCAAGCCCTTGCCCCGGTTGGACACCACAGCATCGTACTTTTCCACCAGGCCGGCCAGCTTTTTCTCCAGATATCCACCGATTTCTTTCACATGCTCCACCAAATGCTTCTCTTCGAACAGATCCATCACTTTACTGGCCGCCGCGCACACAAGGGGATTGCCGCCGTATGTGCTCCCATGATCCCCCGGAACCATGGCTTCAGACGCCTTGCCGCAGGCTAAGAAGGCTCCCACCGGAACACCGTTTCCAAGGGCTTTCGCAACGGTCATCACATCCGGCTTCACGCCATATCCCTGCCATGCAAACATCTCTCCGCTGCGGCCCATCCCGCACTGGATTTCATCCAGCATCAAAAGCAGATCGAAATCATCACAGAGTTTGCGGACACCTTTTATAAAGGAATCCTCCGCCGGATAAATTCCGCCCTCTCCCTGAATAGTTTCCATTAAAACAGCACAGGTCTTTTCATTAACAAGAGCTTTTACACTGTCCAGATTGTTGAACTCGGCAAATTTAATATTTGGAATCAGTGGATAAAATGGTTCCTGATAATGTTCATTTCCAGTGACGGACAAGGCTCCCAGACTTCTGCCATGGAAGGAATGCTTCATGGCGATAATTTCATAGTCCGGCGCCATACCTTTATTATAGGCATATCTTTTGGCAATCTTCAGCGCGCCTTCTACGGCTTCGGTTCCGCTGTTGGTAAAAAACACTTTATCCATCCGGGATATTTTGAGGAGCTTTTCTCCCGCCTCAATGGACGGCTGGTTGTAGAACAGATTGGATGTATGAAGCAGTTTATCCACCTGGGCCTTAACTGCCTCATTGTAATCCGGATCATTATATCCCAGCGCCATTACAGCAATTCCGGCGCCAAAATCCAGGTATTCCTGTCCGTCCGTATCGTAGAGCCATACGCCCTGTCCATGGTCAAATATCACAGGGAAACGGTTATATGTTTTATAAAATGATTTTTCAGCTTTTTCTATATATTCTTCTTTATTTATCATCATTTCCTCCATTCCTGAGCTCAGGCATCATTTATTCACGAAAAAACGTTCTTCCCGTGAATTTAAAATGGCTGTTCCGATTCCTTTATTGGTGAATATCTCCAGCAGCAGGCAATGGGGAATGCGGCCGTCCAAAATATGTACTCTGGAAACGCCTTCATGAATGGCGTCAATGCAGTTTTGAAGTTTCGGCAGCATTCCGCCGCCCAGCATTCCGCTGGATACGAATTCCTGGGCTTCGTCCACCGTCATTTCAGAAATCAGGGAATCTTTATCTTCAAAGTCCTTATATACTCCTTCCACATCGGTGAGGAAGGCCAGTTTTTCCGCATTGACGGCTCTGGCGATTGCACAGGCGGCGTCATCGGCATTTACATTATAACTCAGGTAATTGTCATCGTAACCGATGGGGCAGATGATGGGAAGGAAATCTTTTTCAAGCAGATCATAGATGATCTTTGGATTCACTTCTTTGATTTCACCTACGTAGCCGATATCTTCTCCATTGGAGTATTTTTTATCGCATTTTAACAGCATACCGTCTTTTCCACTGATTCCGACTGCCTGGATGCCCAATTCATTGACTAATTGTACGAGGCTTTTATTTACTTTGTTCAGAACCATTTCTGCGATTTCCATGGTCGGTTCGTCAGTTACGCGGAGGCCGTTGATGAATTTGGGCTCCATGCCTACTTTATTCACCCATTTGCTGATTTCTTTGCCGCCGCCGTGGACGATAATGGGTTTGAAACCTACCAGTTTTAATAAAACCACGTCCTGGATTACGTGTTTTTTTAATTCTTCGTCTACCATGGCGCTGCCGCCGTATTTTACTACGATGATTTTCCGGTTGAAGCGCTGGATGTAGGGAAGCGCTTCTATAAGGACTTCTGCTTTCTGCATGATGTTCTGGTCTAATTCCATAGTGGTCTCCTTTTTTTTACATTGAACGTGAAGGCATTTTCGAAAATGCCTTCACGTTTTACTTTAAAGCCTTCACCCTTTACTTTAAAACCTGAAGGCTTTTCGCAAAATGCCTTCACGTTTCATGTAAAAGTCATGTTACCCAATAAAAAAATCACGAACGATAATCCGCATTAATCTTCACATAATCAAATGTCAGGTCACACCCCCAAGCCGTTGCACAGGCATTCCCCATCTTCACATCCGCAACCGCGGTCACCTCCGGCTCAGACAATATCCTGGTCGCCTCTTCTTCGCTATAATCCAGCGCCACTCCATTTTCAATGATCTGCAACTTACCGGCCGCACTCTCAAAAAACAGATCCACCTTTTCCGGATCAAACTGCGCGCCTGAATATCCCATAGCGCACAAAATACGTCCCCAATTGGCGTCATGGCCGAAAATAGCGGCTTTCGTCAAATTGGATGTGATTATGGATTTTGACAGGATAACTGCCTGCTCCTTGCTCTCAGCTCCAATCACCTTTACTTCAAAAAGCGCTGTACAGCCTTCTCCGTCGCCGGCCATTTTCTTCGCCAGCGTTTCATTGACATAGTTCAGGGCCTGTTTAAATGTATCGTAATCGGCACCTGCTTCTTTGATCTCCGGATTGCCTGCCAGGCCGTTGGCCAGCAAAAGAACCGTATCATTTGTAGAAGTATCGCCGTCCACAGAAATCATATTATAGGTATCCTTTATATCCTCGCTCAGCGCCTGTTGAAGCATTTCCTTTGAAATAGCCGCGTCCGTTGTCACAAACGCCAGCATGGTGCACATATTGGGATGAATCATGCCAGAGCCTTTGCACATTCCTCCGACCGTAACGGTTTTTCCGCCAATTTCCACCTGTACGGCCACCTCTTTCTTCACCGTATCTGTAGTCATAATCGCCTGGGCAGCCGATGTACCGCTCTCTAAACTGCCGTCCAAAAGAGGGGCCATGACCTTTATGCCTGCAGCCAGTTTATCCATGGGAAGCTGTTTTCCAATCACGCCTGTCGATGCGACCAATACCGCATGTTCAGGCACACTCAGCGCTTCTGCCGCCGCTGCCGCAGTGTCCTTACAGTATCCGAACCCTTTCGCGCCCGTACATGCATTGGCAATCCCGGCATTTACCACAACTGCCTGGGCAAATGGGGAGTTTTTCACGATATCCTGATCCCATTTAACCGGAGCGGCTTTCACCACATTGGTTGTAAATGTACCGGCCGCCACACATGGAACTTCACTATAGATCATGGCCATATCGGCTCTGTCCTTATACTTGATTCCTGCTGCCGTTGAAGCTGCCTGATATCCCTTTGCTGCGGTCACGCCGCCTTCTGTCTTTTTCATCATATCCTCCGTTCTGCCCATTTACGGCATTTTATTCTTTTTACGGTCTGTGGATCTTGACAGCAGTGCTGTTTCCCACAAATTCGGTGATATTCATTTCATTTAATGTGTAATCATAATAATTTATATCATCCCGGAAGGTCCATCCCAGCTCCTGCCAGAATTTATTTCCAAGTTCATTGTCCTTAAATGCAACCAGGCTGACCTTATTGATTCCTTCCTCTTTCAGCGCCTTGGCCGCTGCCGCCGCCATCTGCTGGCCGATCCCCATTTTCCTGTAATCTTCCGCCACACAGACATGATAGAAACATCCCCGGCGGCCGTCGTGTCCGCAGAGAATTGCGCCAACGATCCCGCCATTTTCTTCCGCCACTACGCTGGTGGTGGGATTCCTTCTGATAAAACGTTCCACACCTTCCTTCGAATCATCGATGCTTCTGATTCCGAAACCGGCTATTCCAGACCAGAGTTTATATACCTGATCGTAATCTTCTATTGTCATCACACGAATATTCATAAATCTCCTCACTTTTGGCTTACCGCCTGTTTTCTAATAGAAAGACGTTTCTAAGAAGAGCATTTACAAGAAGGGTGAAGGCATTTTCGAAAATGCCTTCACGCTTTACATTAAATGCCTTCACCCTTTACATTAAAACCTCAAGGCATTTCGCAAAATGCCTTCACGTTTTACATAAAAACCCTAAGGGAACATCGGAACCAGCTTCAGCCCTTTATTCTCCTCCAGCCCAAACATCAGATTCATATTCTGAACCGCCTGCCCCGCGGCCCCTTTCACCAGGTTATCCATAGCTCCCATCATAATAACACGTTTGGTTCTGGGATCAATCTTAAAATTCACATCCACAAAATTGCTCCCCTTCACCCACCTTGTCTGCGGCGTCACATCCTTATTCAGCACGCGGACAAAATATTCATCCGCATAATACTTATCATAAACTGCCTTCACCTCTTCATATGTAACATCTTTCATGAGGTTTGCATAAGCGGTAATCAGAATTCCTCTGTCCATAGGCACCAGATGGGGAGTAAAATTAATCACCACCGGTTTTCCCGCCGCATAGGAGAGCTGTTCTTCAATCTCAGGCGTATGTCTGTGGGAAGCCACTCCGTAAGCTTTGATGCTTTCATTCACTTCACAGTATAAATTATCCACCTTGGCGCCGCGGCCTGCTCCGGAAGTTCCCGATTTGGCATCGATGATGATGGTGTTTGGATCGATCAGCCCCTCCTTTACCAGCGGGTAAATGGATAAAAAAGAACAGGTGGGATAACATCCCGGGTTGGCAATCAGTCTGGCCTTTTTTACCGCCTCCCTGTTGATCTCCGGAAGGCCGTATACTGCTTCTTTCATATATTCCGGTGTTGGATGTTTGATTTTATACCATTCTTCGTAGATATTCACATCTTTCATGCGGAAATCTGCGCTTAAATCGATGATCTTCACTTTAGAAAGTATCTCTTCATTAACAAGGGAAGCGCACAGTCCCTGGGGGGTAGCCGTAAATACCACATCCACTTGATCCGCAAGCTCTTCCATATTATCATCCATGCATTCCGCATCCACGATTTCAAACATATTCTGGTAAATGGATGCGTATTCCTGGCCCACATAGCTTTTGGAGCCGTACCAGACAATCTCCACATCATCCCTCTGCATGAGCAGGCGGACCAGCTCGCCTCCGGCATATCCGGTCGATCCTATAATTCCAACTTTAATCATATTCATTTTCCTCTCATAAACATACATATTATTTTGCAGTCATTCTCTTCCTGTCCTTATTATAATGACTTTTTTCCTATAAAGAAAGTACCATTGACAATTCTTTAAAAGAGATGTCAGAAGGTGCCATCCCTTTGATGATTCATAATTATACATTATCAATGCATAATATGCAAGTTCTTTTTAAAAAAATCATTTTCCTATTGCATTTTCATAAAATATGTTGTATATTTATGAAAGTTCGAAAATGAAGTTCGAAAGCAAATAACAGGATTAACTACATAGAAACATATTAAGGAGGAATTAATTATGAAAGAGAAAGTTGTTTTAGCTTATTCAGGCGGTCTGGATACCACCGCTATTATCCCTTGGTTAAAAGAACATTTTGATTATGAAGTGATCTGCTGCTGCATCGACTGCGGCCAGGGAAATGAATTGGACGGATTGGATGAAAGGGCCAAATTATCAGGCGCTTCTAAATTATATATCGAAGACCTGGTGGATGATTTCTGCGACAACTACATCATGCCATGCGTTCAGGCAAATGCGGTTTACGAGAATAAATATCTGCTGGGAACCTCCATGGCCCGCCCTGCAATCGCTAAAAAGCTGGTTGAGATCGCCCGCAAGGAAGGCGCTTCAGCGATCTGCCACGGCGCTACCGGCAAGGGAAATGACCAGATCCGTTTTGAACTCGGTATCAAAGCTTTGGCTCCTGACTTAAAAATCATCGCTCCATGGCGTATGACGGATGTATGGACCATGCAGTCCCGTGAAGATGAGATCGAATACTGCAAACAGCACGGAATCAACCTTCCGTTCTCCGCTGATTCCAGCTACAGCCGTGACCGCAACTTGTGGCACATCAGCCATGAGGGCCTGGAACTGGAGAATCCGGCAAATGAACCGAATTATGATCATTTATTAGTGCTGGGCGTATCTCCTGAAAAAGCTCCGGATGAAGGCGAATACGTTACCATGACATTTGAAAAAGGCATTCCGGTAAGCGTTAACGGGGAAAAGATGAAAGTTTCTGATATTATCAAAAAGTTAAATGCCCTGGGCGGAAAACACGGCATCGGCATCGTGGACATCGTGGAAAACCGCGTAGTGGGCATGAAGTCCCGCGGCGTGTATGAAACTCCCGGCGGAACCATTTTGATGGAAGCCCATCAGCAGCTGGAAGAACTGGTATTAGACCGCGCTACCATGGATTTGAAAAAAGACATGGGCAATAAATTCGCTCAGATCGTATACGAGGGAAAATGGTTCACCCCTCTTCGCGAAGCGGTTCAGGCATTCGTGGAATCCACCCAGCAGTATGTGACAGGCGAAGTGAAATTCAAGCTTTACAAAGGCAACATCATCAAGGCCGGAACCACCTCTCCTTATTCACTGTACAGCGAATCACTGGCCTCCTTCACTACCGGAGATCTGTATGACCATCATGATGCGGACGGATTCATCACCTTGTTCGGACTTCCGCTTAAGGTTCGCGCGATGAAGATGCAGGAAGTTGAGAAAAACAACAATAAATAGTAAAAAATGAATTAAGCCGTTCCATGTGGTATCAGCAATATGCTCCACATTGAACGGCTTTTTTTCAGCTGACTTTATGGATGTTCTCATCCAATCCGCTTCAGCCAGCAGTATTCATACCCTTCCATTTCCACTTCTTCAGCGTCCATTTCCCTCCCGCTGATCAGATCCCGGTACCGTTCATTTTGGCGTCCGTCCTGATGAAGAACCGCCTTTTTCACATCCCCGCTGAAATTAAACAGCCCGATCAGCCTTTCTCCGTCCATCTCTCTCACCAGACAGAGAATCTCCTGATCTCCTGTTTCCAGCGTGGACGTGGCGGCGGCGGCATGGAAAACCGGCTCCAAACGGCGGATCTGTTCCAGGCGGCTTAAGCCGTCAAACAGCTTCTGCTGCACCGTCCCCGGCTTTTTTGTATTCTTCTCCAGCTCCCAGGAGAATTTACCCCTGTGGAGATAGCGGGAATCACCGGCCTTTTTCACATCATTTTTATAACTGTAATCATTGAGCTGGCCGATCTCGTCCCCGCTGTATAAAATCGGTATGCCAGACAAAGTGAACATACAGGCGTGAAGCATCAGATCCAGACGGATGCCCCTCTCCTCCCCTTCTCTGTCCCCTTCGGCCAGGGCTTTTTCAATCCCGCACATGGAAGCCGTGGTTCCGCAGAATCTGGCATCCTGGGTGACCGGATCTTCGTTATACAGTTCTCCGCGGCTGAAACTGCCGGGGAATCTGCCTGTGAAGAAATCATTGATATACCGTTTGTGGGGTATTTCCTCCATTCCCCACCATTTCAGGGTATCGTAATCCAGGCCCCAGCCGATATCATCGTGGCATCTGAGATAGTTCAGAAAAACATACTGCTTGGGCAGGCCGCTCAATATGTCCATCTGTTTTTTTAACAGCCTTACATCCTTAGCAGCCACGGAATTCCAGATCGTAGCCATTGTGGTCACATTATAGAGCATATGGCATTCCGGCTTTTCCAGCGTTCCGAAGTATGGAACCACCTTTTCCGGTTCCATAACCACCTCGCCTAAAAGCAGAACTCCGGGACATACGATCTCCCCGATCATCCGCATCATCCTGACAATGGTATGGACCTTTGGCAGGTTGCGGCAGGAGGTTCCCAGTTCCTTCCAGATATAAGGGACCGCATCGATCCTGAATATGTCAATGCCCTGATTGGCCAGAAACAGGAAATTATACATCATCTCATTGAACACCCTGGGATTCTTATAGTTTAAGTCCCACTGGTAAGGATAAAATGTGGTCATTACATAATGGCCGATTTCCGGCAGATAGGTAAAATTGCCCGGCGCCGTTGTGGGAAAGACCTGAGGCACCGTTTTCTCGTATTCGGCGGGTATCCGGTCATTGTCGAAGAAGAAATACCGGCTCATGTACTCCCCTTCCCCATTTCTGGCCCGTTTTGCCCACTCATGGTCTTCGGACGTATGGTTCATAACAAAGTCCAGGCAGACGTTCATATCCTGTAAATGGCACTGGGCCGAAAGTTCTTCCAAATCCTCCATGGTTCCCAGATTCTCCTGGACTTTTCTGAAATCCGATACCGCGTAGCCGCCGTCAGATTTGCCTTCCGTCGTATCCAGCAGAGGCATCAGGTGGACATAATTTACGTGGCATTTCTTCAAATAATCCAGTTTTTTTGCCATTCCTTTCAGATCATCCGCAAAATTATCCACATACATCATCATGCCCAGCATATCGCTTTGTTTAAACCAGTCCGGATTTTCACATTTTTTCAAATCCCTGGCTTTTAACCCGTCCTTCCGGGATATGTAAAACTCATGCATCCTGCTGCACAGTTCCCCGTACATGTCTCCATTATCATATAACTCCATATACAGCCAGCGAAGCTCTTCCTCCCGCTCTTTCAAACGGTTCTGGTAAATGATATCCGCCTTTGCACCACGTTTTTCCGTCCTTTTCACCACTTCTATTCCTCTCTTTCCTGCCTGTCCCGGTTCCACACAAAGGGTTCAACAAATTTTTCTTTCAGATGAGTTAATTCTTCTTCCGATATCCCGCAGGCGTTCAAATAACCTGCAGCCGTTCCGAAGTCTTTTTCAATATCTCCCATCAGCTTTTCCATATTGCTTCCATGGGAGCCGGAAATATCCGTTGTAAACTGTCTGACATAGTTATGGCTCATCTCATAATCTGAAATGATGTCCTCTTTCGAAACGCCGACAGCC
The DNA here is from genome assembly GCA_018378255.1 of Clostridiaceae bacterium. Classification (GTDB taxonomy): domain Bacteria; phylum Bacillota; class Clostridia; order Lachnospirales; family Lachnospiraceae; genus CHH4-2. Next base: position 48,229 of record JAGZXV010000016.1, read on the forward strand.
CCTAAAAGCAGCATAGCTATGATTCCGGTTCTGTCTTTTCCCGCCGCACAGTGGAACAGCCCCGGCCCTTTTGATCCGATCAGAAAACGGACCGCTTCCCCGATCTGGGGTTTGGAAAAACGGATCATCTGCCGGTACATGCGGATCAAAGTCCTGGTGTCGGCAACACGGTCATTTACACGGATCTGATCTGCTGAAACCGGCCCCATCAGGGATACACCTTTCCATAAGGCGCCTTCCACCCTGCGGTCCGCCATG
>JAGZXV010000270.1 GCA_018378255.1 Clostridiaceae bacterium
GGGGTTGAATCGGTATACCGCACCATGTGGTTTGTCATTTTCAGCGTTCTCATCATAGTTTTGATCCTGGTTATCCGGTTTGCCAAGCTCTTATACCACCCCATCGGTGAAATAAATGAACTGGTGGACAATAATCTTTTGGAACAGGAGGATGAATTCAGCAAAGAGGACGAATCCATCACTTCAAAAGTGAATTACCTGGTGAAAAAGAACGTGGAACTGAAGAAAAAGCTTTCCGACAGAGAGGAATATGAACGGGAGATTTATCTGAGGAAAATTTACCGGAATGAACTGACGGAAATCACATCAGAAGAACTCATGAAGCATGGGGTGATCGGCAGGCCGATTGACGGCGATTATATTCACGTGATCGGAATTAAATATTATCATAAGGCTGAAAACAGCAGTGATTTAGAAGTCTTTCTGTTCGGTCTGAAAAACATTATAACGGAACTGGTGGGTACTGCCAACATATTTGCCCCGGTTGTCATCGATCATGTGATCTACATCACCCATTACGAGAGATATATGTCAGCGGAAGGAGCGATGCTGCAGCTGAACAGAACGTGTGAAATGATCATTTCCGCGGTTGCACAGTATATGGGAGTTGGGATCAATATCGGAGTGAGCCGCCCGGTCTTTGAAACCACAGGGATTCCCGGAGCGGTGGAAGAATGCAATCTGGCTCTGCGCAAGGTGATGGGGCAGTTTGGGACCTGCGTTTTCTGGGGGGTAAATGAAGAAAAGCATGTGGTTCTGTCTGAAATAAAGATCAAACAGAAGCGTCTTCAGATTATACAGTCGCTTCTGGAGGGAAAAGAAGAGCAGTGCAGGAAGCACCTGGATGAGTATTTCGAAAAAATGGACGGGGTGGAATATTATCTGTTTAAACTGGAGGTCAATAAACTGCTGTCGGATATTCTGGACTGCTATAACGAATATTCAATTAAGCCTGATTATTCTAAGATGAAAGAGATAACGGATTTTGATATTACAAAGAGTATCGATTCCATTGAAAAGTTAAAAATTCACTTATGGAATCATTTTCTGAAGCCGTTTAACCAAAAGGTTCAGGAGCCGGTGGAAAACCAGAGGGTAATTGCCGAAATAGCGGAATATTTAAAAGAGCACATAGAACAGGATATTTCACTGGACCAGTGCGCCAGATACTTTAATTATAATCCTAATTATCTGAGCAGGATGTTTAAGAAATTATTTGGAAAAACATATACGGAGTATATGATCGATAAGAAAATCGAACGATGTAAGGAACTGCTGTCCGAGACGGATTTGAGCATTAATGAAATTTCTGTACGGCTCGGGTACAACAGTCCCCAGAATTTTATAAGGGTATTTAAAAAGTATACGCTGATGACTCCGGGGCAATACCGCAGTCAGCAGAATCTGAAAAAGGAAGGGAAAGATTGATATGGGAAAAGTTAGATATGCACAGGTTGGAACCGGCGGACGGGCCAGAATGTATTATGAGGCTTTGAGTTCTGTGTACAAAGATTATTGTGAACTGGCGGCTTTCTGTGATTTGAGCCAGACCAGAATGGACTATGCGAACCGGATGATCGGTGAGAAATTCGGAGCTGATCCGGTGCCGACCTATCATTATACAAAATTCGAGGAAATGCTGCGCATAGAAAAACCTGACGTGGTGATCGTAACTTCTGTGGACCGGACCCATGATGAATATATCATAAAGGCCATGGAAGCGGGATGTGATGTGGTGACGGAAAAACCCCTTACCATCGATGAGAGAAAAGCTCAGGCGATTGTGGATGCACAGAAGAGGACCGGGCGCAGGATCCGGGTGGCATTTAATTACCGTTATGCTCCCCACCATACAAAAATCAGGGAGCTGATCATGAATGACACCATTGGTGATGTATTTTCCGTACATTTTGAATGGCTGTTGAATACGAAACACGGTGCGGATTATTACCGAAGGTGGCATCGGAACAAGGCCAACAGCGGCGGGCTTCTGGTACATAAAGCAACCCATCATTTTGATCTGGTAAACTTTTGGCTGGGTACGCAGCCGGAGACCGTATTTGCATTTGGAGATCTGAATTTCTATGGGCGCCATAATGCTGAGAAACGGGGAGTTACGGATTTCTATTACCGCTGCCATGGAAGCGAGGCGGCTAAGAATGATCCGTTTGCGATTAATATAGAGAATAATCCGGTATTAAAGGGACTTTATCTGGATGCTGAAGCGGACAGCGGATATATCAGGGACAGAAGCGTGTTCGGAGATGATATCAGCATCGAAGATACCATGGCAGTGCTGGTCAGGTATAAAAATAAAGCGATGATGTCCTATTCCCTGAACAGCTATATGCCATGGGAAGGTTTTAATGTGGCAATTAACGGTTCAAAGGGAAGAATTGAATACACCGCATTGGAAAAGCCTTATATCAATGCCGGCGGTGAAAAAAAGGATGAAGGAGCGGCCAAATTCTATCAGATCAGGGTCTGCCCGATGTTTGATGAGCCATATATCGTGCCGGTGGAGAGAAAAGAAGGGGGACACGGCGGCGGAGACCCGGTGATGCTGGATGACCTGTTCCTTCCGGGAAAGAACCAGGATCCATTCCACAGGGCAGCAGACCATATTGCCGGTGTACAGTCCATTTTAACCGGGGTGGCGGCTAACAAGTCCATCGCTTCCGGGCTGCCTGTAAGTATCGGTTCATTGGTAAAGTTTTAATGTTGACATAGAGTGTGTTTGACGGAAAGCAATTTTCAGACACACTCTGGTTCAGAGAAGAGGGAGGAAATCATGTATCAAAAACACAGCGATTTTGGGGAATACAAGGCAGTGTCATCTGCTGAACTGGATCAGGTGCTGGAATCGGAAGTGCTGGATTTAAGCGGGCTGGACCAGCCGGTTATTATTGAAAGTATAGAGCTGTTATTTAACTGCGGCCAGTATTTTGTAAGGACAGTTTCAAAGAACGGTTTGACAGGAATATCAGTCACCAATGACAGGGTGCGCTTTTGTTATCCTATTTTAGAGCAGCAGATCGCGCCGTATTTTATCGGTAAAGACGCAAGAGATTTAGAAAAGCTGCTGGATGAAGTCTATGTATATGAAAGTAATTATAAACTGGCCGGAATCCCGTATTTTACCTGTCTGTCATTCCTGGAACTTAGCATTCTGGACCTGCTTGCAAAGGCAAAAGGGGTTTCGCTTGGAAGGCTGTTCGGTGAGAGGATTCATGACTATGCCAATGTCTATGTTGCCAGCGGCAACCGGCATACGACGCCGGAAGAGGAACTGGAAATACTGCGTAAAGAAGTGGAACGGGTCGGCGCAAAAGCGATTAAATATAAGATCGGCGGCCGGATGAGCAAGAATAAGGACTCCATGGCCGGCAGAAGTGAAGAACTGATCTATGGAACCAGAAGATTCTTTGGGGACGACATGATTATTCATGCGGACGGAAATGGTTCTTACGATGTGGCCACAGCTGTCCGGTATGGGCGTGTAATGGAGGAAATCAACGGATATTTCTATGAGGAACCATGTCCGTTTGATGATTTGTGGTCCACAAAAGAGGTAAGGGACAGCCTGGAGATTCCGCTTGCATTTGGCGAGCAGGAAACCAGTATGAGGCGGTTTAAATGGCTGGTGGAAAATCACGGTACGGATGTGATTCAGCCTGATATTCTCTATAACGGCGGTCTGATCAGGACGACAAAGGTTGCGAAGATGGCGCAGTTGGCGGGAATGACCATTACACCCCATGTTTCGACAGGATTTTGCTTTGTATACATTCTGCATTTATCTTCGTATACGCCTAATATCGGCAAGTACCAGGAGAATAAGAAAGGGTTTGAAATAACCAATGAACTGCTGGACGGACAACTGACGCTGGCAGACGGACGCATCAACATTCCTGATTCCATAGGAATCGGAATCAGAGAAAATCATGAGATTATAAAGAAGGCATTGAGGCTGTTTAAGATCAAATAATTGACGGGAGAAGAAAGCTATGAAAATGGTAATCATTGAACCGCTGGGAGTAGCGGACGATAAATTGATGGAAATGGCATCGGAACTGAAAGATAAAGTGGAAATTGTCTATTATAATACCAGAACCACGGATACCCAGGAATTGATTGAACGTGGTAAGGATGCGGATATTATCGTAGTCTCCAATTTACCGTTGAACAGAGAAGTGATAGAAGGGTGCAGAAACTTAAAACTGTTGTCGGTTGCATTTACCGGAGTGGATCATATCGCTATGGAGGCGTGCAGAAATCAGGGAGTGACAGTCTGCAACTGTGCAGGATACTCTACTTGTGCAGTGGCCGATCTGGTGTTTGGCATGTTGATTTCCCTATACCGCAATGTAATCCCCTGTGATCTGGCGTGCCGCAGGGGAGGTACGAAGGATGGCCTGGTAGGTTTTGAGCTGGAAGGAAAGAAATTCGGTGTTGTGGGTACAGGCGCGATTGGAGAGAGGGTCGCCTTGATTGCACAGGCATTCGGGTGTGAAGTATATGCGTACAGCAGAACGGTTAAGGATCTTTTGGGGGTGAAATATGTGGATCTGGATACTCTGTTGTCAGAGTGTGATATTGTATCACTGCATACGCCTTTGAATGCGCAGACGAAGGGACTGATCAACAAAGAGAATATTAAGCTGATGAAAAAAAATGCTGTTTTAATCAATACGGCCAGAGGGCCGGTTGTGGATACGGACGCATTGGCAGAGGCATTAAAAGAAGGCCGTCTGGCGGGCGCCTGCATCGATGTGTTCGAAAAAGAGCCGCCGATAGATGAGAACCATCCGCTTCTGGATACGCCCAATACGATTGTCACTCCTCATATTGCCTTCGCAACAAAAGAGGCTTTGGTAAAACGGGCTGTGATTGTATTTGATAATGTGAAAAGATATCTGGATGGAAAACCACAGAATATAATCCAATAAATCAAAAAAATATTGTTAAATAAAATTCAAAAATCAAAAATATTTCAGGGAAAATTCATTTTTTTAGTTGAAATCCGTGAATGCTGTAAGTCAAAAAAACGAGAAAATAGGCTGAAAATTAACTGAATTATCATGCGATAATTAAATAACAAACGAAAAATATTTATATTGACAGAAAATTTATCCGCTACTATAATCCATACATAGAGCAGTTTTCCACATGAGCAAAACGATATTTGCCTACATAGAAAACAAAACGTTAAAACAATAAAACAGGAGGTATGGATTATGCAGCATTTGAGAAGAATGGAAGAACGGGTGGTCCTTCTTACAGGCGGCGGCGGTGGAATCGCCCGCGGTGTGGCAAGAGCATTTGCAGATGAAGGCGCGAAGATGATACTAACAGATTTATATCCGGGCGGCATGGAAAAGACCAAGGCAGAGCTGGAAAAGGACTTTGGTACGGAAGTGTTTACGGTCGTTACGGACGGAGCGGATGAAGATCAGGTTAAAGCAGCGATTGAAAAAGGAGTGGAGCATTTCGGCAAACTGGATGTGCTGATTAACAGCGCCCAGGCATCGGCTTCCGGTCTGACCCTGGTTGAACATACCAAGAAAGATTTTGATATCGCTTTGTATTCGGGACTATATGCGACTTTCTTTTATATGAAGCACGCATTTCCATATCTGAAGGAGACGAAGGGGTCAGTCATCAATTTCGCATCCGGCGCCGGCATTTCAGGAAAACCAGGGCAAAGTTCCTATGCGGCAGCCAAAGAAGGCATCCGCGGCATGTCCAGGGTAGCGGCCAATGAATGGGGAGCGTATGACATCAATGTCAATGTAATTCTTCCCCTTGTTATGACCGATAAGCTGGCAGAGTGGGGACGTGAGAATCCGGAGATGTTTAAGAAAAATCTGGATGAGATTCCCCTTGGAAGATATGGGGATGCGGAGAAGGATATCGGAAAAGTCTGCGTGTTCCTGGCGAGTTATGATGCTAAGTATATTACGGGGGATACGCTGTTCATACAGGGCGGTGGGGGGATGAAGCCGTAAAGCTTTATTTGAGTGATTGGCGGGGGTAACGCCGTGAATCCAGGGATAGGGCGCGGGGCGTCGGACCGGGCGGGTGGAGGATGGTTCTCTCGCCGGACGCGGCTCCTGGTTTGCGGGAGACCGGAGCACGGTTCACAGTTCCAGCTC
>JAGZXV010000271.1 GCA_018378255.1 Clostridiaceae bacterium
CGTGTTTGAAAATTCATTTCCGCCATCTGCACGCCCCACTTTGCGGTATATTTGCCCCGAATTCAGGTTACATAGCCCGCTATGCGCCCTTCATTCGGGACAAATCTCCCACAAACTGTGACGCACATCTGACGGAAAGCAATTTTCAAACACACTCTAGAGTGTGTTTGACAGAAATTGGGCCGGCGGGGTTTCATACATACGGCATTTTATTTCCGCATACATTAGAATTAAGAGGTTTTAAGTGTCTGCGGATATGGAGGTGCGTATGCTGGAATATGGACTTGCGCTGGCCGGGGGCGGAACCAGGGGAGCAGCCCATGTAGGTGTGTTAAAAGCTTTAGAAGAAGAAAATCTGCTGCCAACATCCATAGCCGGTACCAGTGCGGGAAGCATTGCTGCCGGTTTATTTGCATTTGGAATGAGGGCCGGCGAACTGGAGGAAATAATAGAGGATATGGAGAAGTACGGATGGTATCTGTTGGACCCGGATTACATAGGCATCCTCTCTTTCATCCCTCAGCTGCTGTTTCATAGAAAGGCAGGCTTAAAGGGCCTGATCGGAGGAAGGAGACTGACGGAATACTTTTCCTGTCTGACAGACCGGTGCGGCATCAGGGATATCCGGATGAAACTTGTGATTCCAGCGGTGGATTTATGCAGCGGGATGACCATTTCTTATACAAATAGTCCGGCGTCATCTTACAGGGAGCATGTGAAGTGGGAATTTGAAGGAAGACTTTGTGATATTATAATGGCCAGCAGCAGTGTTCCGGGAGTATTCCGGCCGAAAAAAATAGGAAACTATTGTCTGGTGGACGGAGGTGTGACCAATAACCTGCCGGTGGATCTTCTGCGGGCGGCAGGAGAATCCAAAGTGGTGGGAGTGGATCTGGGGGTAGATTATACCATGCCTCATGAGGATACCATAACTGAAGTGGTATCCCACTCGTTTTCCATTATGAGCACAGGCTTAAAGGACTGCATGTCCAGAGGTGAAATTTTTTTGTTAAATCCTGAACTGCCGGAAGGCGCGGGCCTGCTGACATTTGATAAAATGCGGGCCTGTATGGATGCCGGATACCGCCATACCAAGGAGAAGATACCAGAAATCAGGACCGCTTTGATGCAAAATGGGCGCAGAAGTATAAAATCAGGGAAAAGGCAAATAATAGGTGATGATAAAAAAATTATTTTAAATTAGAAAAATGTTGCAAATGCAACAGATGAATCATGGGGTTTCTGATATAGTATAAACATCAAAGCAAGTTATTAAATGCATATAACAGGAGGTAATTAAAATATGAAGAAATATGTTTGTGAACCATGTGGTTATGTATATGATCCTGAAGTAGGTGATCCGGACGGCGGAATCGCACCTGGAACAGCTTTTGAGGATATTCCGGACGATTGGGTTTGCCCGATTTGCGGATTGGGTAAAGATGTGTTTGTAGAGGAATAAATAGAGAAGTTATGCGGAAGGGCTGCTGGGCCTGCCAAGGAGATTTGGCAGGGAGGCAGCCCTTTTTATGTTTCATAACCGTTGGAAATATTCATAAACCATTTGACAGGTAATTGATTCTGAAGAAAATCACCGTATCTTCACATCATTACAATTCTGAACGGAAACGTTTTCCTCTTTTTCACTTCTGACCGTCACATTGGTTAAAACCACATGATCGGCATATTCGATTATCATTCCCTCTCCTGCCATCTTTTTGCGTTCATAAGTCATGGCCGGTTCCTGCGGCATCTGGGGGGCGGGGGCCATGGTTACGGTCATGTTGTCGATATAGAGGCCGTCTATGGGCATTTCAGGAAGGCCGCTTATAAAGCCGGCTGCCGCAGTGGCGTCCTGGACAACCAGATCGGAAAAATACAGGTTTCTGAATACAGGGGTTGCCGGGGTAACCGGCTGTTTTTCCTTGGAAGAGCAGTATTCTTCGTCACCGGGAAGGGTGGCGCAGGGATAGAAACAGTTGACGATCAGGGGACAGAAGACGCGTTCCATGATGATGTTGTTGACCCGTATGTTTTCCACCACGCCTCCCCGCAGCCTTCTGGTTTTGATGCGGAAACCGCGGTCGGTGTTCTGGAATACGCAGTTGTTGACGGTCACGTTTCTTACGCCTCCCGACATCTCGCTTCCGATGACTACGCCGCCGTGTCCGTCTGCCATGGTGCAGTTGGTGATGGTTATATTCTCGCAGGCCCACTCCTTCATATAGGTATCAAATTCTCTGCCGGATTTAATTGCAATACAATCGTCTCCTACGCTGATGTGGCAGTTGCTGATATGTACGTTGCGGCAGCTTTCCGGGTTAATGCCGTCTGTGTTGGGGGAATCCACAGGGTTTTGTATTGTTACATTATGAATGGTGATGATGTCGCTGTGAACCGGGTGTATGGTCCACATGGGAGAGTTTATGATCCTGATATCTTCGATCAATATGCGGCTGCAGCCGATGAATTCCACACAGCGGGGCCTGTCGTCGAATTTCTTGTGCCACCAGTGCCAGCCCTGCCCATTGATCAGGCCCCTGCCCCGTATGGCGATATTCTCCGCCTGATATGCACAGACCAGGCCGGAGTGGGTATCCATGCCCCAGCCGGGAATTGCGGATGCGGTGATCATGGGATAGTCGTCATAGCAGCCGCTTCCCAAAAGCACAGCCCCTTCCGACAGATAGAGGGTGATGTTGCTGAGCAGCCGGACGGAGCCGGTCAGGTATTCACCGGCCGGAAAACAGATGGTTCCGCCGCCCTGATTGTGTATTTTTTCTATCAGGCGGTTTATGGGGGCTGTCAGGTTTTCGCCGCTGCCCGGGTTGATTCCATATTCCGTTACATCATAAAAACTGTTCATGATTATGTTTCCTTTCTATGTGGAGTTTCCTTTTGTCTGATTACAATATACTATGTTTTTGGAGTGATTGACAGGCAGAAAATGGGAAGTCTCTGCTTTTTGAAGGTTCGTATCGTCTTTTTAAATAGGAATTTATGAAAATAAATGTATAATTCCAGTATAAGGTTCAGCGCTTACCTGCAAATAAAGTTCAAAATGGCGCTGAAGAAATATCCGGATAAAAAGGTAACCGTTAACAATTAGAAAACAGGAATGTATGGTTGGAGGTATTTATGAAAAAGAGATTTTTAAAGAAGAGCGCTGCGATCACTCTGACGGCGGTATTGGCCGCTTCACTTGCGGGCTGTGGAAACAGCGGAAAAGACAGTCAGACGGCTGATCAGACGAAGGAACAGGCGGTTTCACAGCCTGGGGCAGGAGAGGCCCCGGCACAGGGAGAAAACGGAACGGAGGAAAAGGCCGCACAGGAGAAGGCATCTGGGGAAGCCGTACCGGGCGAGCCGGTTACGGTGAGCTTTTGGATGGCAGCCGCTTCGGAAGAGAGAAATGCATTTATGGAAGAGATATTTAAGAAATTCCATGAACAGAATCCCAATATTACGGTGGAATATCTGGGGGTTCCGGGGGATGTGGCCCAGTTTAACCAAAAGGTGGATATGGCTCTGGCAGGAAATGAAGCGCCTGATATCATTCAGGGAACGCTGACAGCCGGGTATATTACCCGCGGTATTCCGGCCAAGCTGGACGAAATGTATGCCAATTCGGAATTAAAGGACCGGATAGACGAAAAATATACGGATGCGTTCCGGGTGGCTGACTATGTTAACGGGAATCTGTATGCGGTTCCGGGGCCGATGAATATTCAGATGATTTACACAAGACCGGATTATATCGCGGAAGCGGGATTGGAAGCCTATCAGACCTGGGATGATTTCTTCAATATTGCAAAGAAGACCACAAAAGCGGATGAGGGAATCTTTGGTTATATTATCCGCGGAGGTTCCGGCGGAGCAGAGGCTTTGGAGAAACTGATGTATTCCTATTCCGGCATTACAGAGTATTTTGTGGACGGTGTCTGCACCCTCAATGATCCGAAAAATGTGGAATTTGTGGAGAAATATTTAGGCGGATACAAGAAAGTCAGCTCAGCGGACGACTTAAATAAGAGCTGGACAGAGATGAGTTCCCAGTTCCAGTCCGGAAAAGCAGTGATGCTGGTACATAACACCGGCTCAGGCCAGGCGAATCTGGACGCATTTTTAGGAGACCAGACAAAAGTTGCGGCATGTCCTTACCCGGCCAGCACCTATACCGGCAAGATTACGGTGCCGGATGCAACCCTGAACGGATATATGATAACGGAAAGCAGCAAGAATAAGGAAGCTGCCTGGAAGGTGATCGAATATCTGGAAAGTCCTGAAATAGCCGGCGAATACGCCAGGCTGACCGGCCAGATTCCGGCTCCTTCCGATGCCCAGTCACAGGCATGGATTCAGGAAAGCCCTTATATGAAGGTGGCGTCCGACTATATCAATGACGCAGATACTGTGATGACACATACACCTGCTTACCTTCCTGACTATACTACGATCCGCAATGACTATGCACAGCCTGCCATGCAGGAAGTGATGCTGGGTATGACTACCGCACAGGAATTCTTGGATGAATGGGCCAGACTTTTACAGGAAGATTATGACGAACTGATGAAATAAACCCAGGAATTGGCGGTGGAGCAGAAACGCTCCGGCATGGAGGTTCTCAATGCATAGAAAAAAACAGAAATTACGGATGGAGCAGCTTTTTCCATATATTTTGGTTGCCCCTTCTATGATATTAATCGTGGGTTTCATGCTGTTTCCCATACTTCAGGTTTTTCATCTGAGCGTTCAAAACTATGATTACAATAATTTTGCAAAACAGGGCTATATAGGACTGGAAAACTTTAAGAAACTTTTTCTAAATGATAAAAATTTCCTGCCTGCCGTTGGCTTTACCCTGAAATGGGTGCTGACGGAGGTGGGGCTGCAGTTGTTTTTCGGAGTGATTCTGGGTCTTCTTCTCAACCGGAAGTTTAAAGGCCGGGGGTTCATCCGTTCCCTGGCATTGGTGCCGTGGGCGGTATCAGGAGTTTTGACCACCATGCTCTGGCTGATGATATTTGACCAGAACGTGGGTCTGTTCAATCTTTTACTGCAGAAGGCTGGAGTTTCAATTCCGGCGCTCCCCTCCTGGCTCAATGATGTGAAGCTGGTATTTCCGTCTGTGGCGTTAGCCGAATTATGGAGGGGGATTCCATTTTTCACCATCAATATCCTGGCAGCCCTGCAGAATGTGCCCCGGGAAATTTATGAATCCTGTGAGATAGACGGGGCGGGATCATGGCAGAAATTCCGGTTTATTACCCTGCCTTATCTGAAACAGACCATAGTGCTCACCACGATGCTGCGTTTTATATGGGAATTTAACTCGGTGGATATGCTGTATACGCTTACCGGGGGAGGTCCGGTAAGAATGACTACCACTTTGTCGATCTATATGATGAAAACTTCTGTGATCAGCGGGAATTATGGCTACGGATCTGCCATCGGTGTGGTTGTGTTCCTGACACTGCTGGTATTTGCGGCAGTTTATATGAAAGCCAGCAGGTTTGGAGGTGAAGTGGACTGATGGAAGAGAGAAAGGAACGGTTTACCTGGAAACGGGTTCTGACCCTGTATATACCGCTTGCGGCAGCTGTCATATTCATCACCTTTCCTCTGGTATGGGCGTTGTTTACTTCTGTAAAAACTACCGGACAGATCAGAGGAGAGGATGTGCGGATCTTTCCCAATCCGGTGGTGCTTGAAAATTACGTCAATGTGTGGACACAGAGCAAGATACAGACGTATTTTGGCAATAGCCTTATGATATCCGTGATTTCAGTTTTGGGGATTATGTTTCTATCCATCTGCAACGGATATGCCCTCAGCCGTTTTAACTTTAAAGGGAAAAAGATGACCACAGTGATTCTTTTGTGCACCCAGTTGCTTCCGGTATCCATGCTGATTATTCCGCTGTTTGTCATTTTTAAAGGGATTAACCTGGTCAATACGAGAACATCGGTGATTATTTTTTATATTGTAAACAATATCGCCTTTACTTCGATTCTGATGAAAGGATTTATCGATGGGATCCCCCTGGAAATAGAGGAGGCAGCCAAGGTTGACGGCTGCAGCAGG
>JAGZXV010000017.1:0-47746 GCA_018378255.1 Clostridiaceae bacterium
GGGTATTAGGGGTTCTCCCCTAACCAGAGGCACTTGTATTACAAAGTGCGTATCTGGCAACTTCCACAGGGAAGTTGGATTAAAGAGAAAAAACTGTGGATAACTTAAAAAGATTTTTTGATGGAGGTGGATAAAAAAGCATGAACAAGGACGTAGTACCGTTAAACAAACCAGAGGAACTGATTCACTGGCTGGAGGAATATGATAAAGGCTTTACGCTTTCGGAAGAAGAAGCGAAGCTGTTATTAGGATATTTTGAAGGGCACGAGTATCAGATGGCAGTGAGCGGGGATAAGATGTACCGGATTGATTTGCAGGAAAACGAAGATGAGAAAGCGCTGGTAGATTACCCCATTGAAGATGTGGTAGATATTGTCTGTGAATGGAATTATGAAATGCTTCAGTGTGCGGATTTGGAGAGGAATGTGGCAATTAATGTTCAGGATTCCGCAGAAAAAGAATTGCGTTACCAAGCTCTGCAGGCAGATGAGGAGGTATTGGATAAGATTTTTGACCGGACTAGATATGGAGTAAAAATTAATAATTTGGCACTGAAGCTGGCAGAAGAGGCAATACGCCACATAAAAGAGGGTGGATTTGAGCAAGCAGCTGCCACAATCACACAGGGGGTGGCACAGCTTCAGGGAAAGGCACGATAATCTATGGCCGATAAAAAAGAAATTATTAAGCCTTTTCGCATAACAAAAGTGGAAGCAGAGCAGTTGAAAAGACGGGCGGAGGCAAGACACCTCACAGAATCTGCCTATATGCGGCTCCTGCTCTCACAGAAACCCAGCGATTATCCAGAAATCAGGATGAATTTAAAAAGCCTTATCAATGAAATGAATCGAATCGGCAATAACATCAATCAAATTACCAGAAACCACAATTCTGGTCTGTATAGCCAGTCGGACAGAGAACGTTTGATGGCTTATATGAGAAAGTTAAATATTGCGGTTAAAGATGTGGTAGATAAAGTTGGCGATTAGTAAGATTCTATATATTGGGGATTGTGGACGGGGATATGCTGGAAAGCATTTAAGACAGGCTATTAATTATATACTGGAACCCGAAAAAACAGGGCAAGGCCGATGGGTGGGTGGAATAAATTGCCAGCCGTATAAAGCCTATGAACAGATGAAACAGACAAAAAAGCAGTTTGGCAAAATGGATAAAAGGCAGGGGTACCATTTGATTTTATCATTTGTCGAAGGAGAGGTGGAGCAGGAAACTGCTTTTAAAATTGTAGAAAAATTTGTAGCGGAATATCTGGGAGATAGCTATGAGGCGGTTTATGCAGTACATGACAATACGGCTCATATTCACGGACACATTATTTTTAATAGTGTGAATTTCATAGATGGGCGTAAATTCCGGTATGAAAAGGGAGACTGGGCTAAAGTTATTCAGCCTCTTACAAATCGGCTGTGTCAGGAATACGGCCTGTCTACAATTAATATTGGGGCAGAACATAAGGAAATGAGGAGGCCTTATACAGAATGGAATGATTCTAAGAATGAAAGATTCATCTGGTCTGATATGATAAAACGTGATCTGGACGCATGTATTCTTCAGGCTCCGACATTTGAAGAATTTATGGAATTGCTGACCCAGAAGGGATATGAGATAAAAAAAGGCAAATATCTGGCAATTCGTCCACAAGGAATGGGGAATTTTAGGCGTTGTAAAACCCTTGGTGAGGCCTATACGGAAGAGAGGATTCGTGAGCGGATCAATGATGGGCCCAGAATGCGACAGGGAAACCAGCCAGAAGTAGGAAGAATTGTCCGGTGCCGGGTAAAGTATTATAAACGCTCAGGCTTATCAGGAATCCAAAAGAGGTATTTTTCAAGGCTCTATCGGATTGGTAGGCTAAAAAAGCGGCCATATAGTCAAGCCTGGAAGTATAAAGATGAAATCCGTAGAATGCACCAGCTGGAGGAGGAATACCTATTTTTGACCCGACATAATATCCATTCCCACGATGATATTCAGGCACTGCAGTGTGAGCTTTGTGAGAATGAAAAGCAGAATCGCAGAAAAAAACGTTGTATTTTTAGTGAACGATCTCACTTTAAAGAACTGTTTGGACTGGTTCAGGACATAGAGGCATTGGAACCGGCAGAACATGCTTATCAGTCGGGTGATGTTTTTTTCATAGAAGAGCATAAAAAATGGACCGAGCTTCTAATGGAATTGAATAACCAGGGATATTCAGTAGAAGAGGTTGCCTTCGTCAAGGAACAATTTAAAAACAGACTATCTATTATCCGGGAAGAAGAAAAGGCTATTAGAAAAGAACTACGGATTGCAAGAGCGCTGCTTGAAGCAGTAGCTACGGAAAGAAATAGGGAAGAGGTGCATAACCAGGAGATACACAGTAAAAAAGAAGAGCGGAAGCGATAGGCGGCCTGATAGGCTGCTTTTTTAGTGGGAGGTAATTCATGCAGGAAAAAAGACTGCTTAGCCCAAGGGAGATAAAAGCAATCGAAAACACCATGCGAACCCGGAGTTTGCCGGAAGAGGTGATTTGTTTGGTATGTGATGATTTGCGTTTTGGGTTGAGTAAAGAGGAAACAGATCAGTATCTAAGCAATAACTATTCGTTTGAGCAGATGAAAATTTATTCCCAGGCATTGAGAAGTGACTTACCATCGGAAGTGATGGAGTTAATTGCCACAGAAAGACTGAGTGCTCAGAAAATGGCGGTTGTAGTTGAATTTGCTGATAAAGGAATCCCGATTGATACAATCCGGGCAGCATTAATAGAAGATGGCTCTGCCCATTCCCTTAGAGTAATGTTAAAAAAGGTATGGGCAGAATTAGAGAAGGCAAAGGTGAAACCGGAAACAGAGGGTGATTATGAATATGCCAATACCGTACTGGCGGAAGTAAGGGAAGTAGTAAGCGGTATTGTAGAGCAGGAAAAACGGTATCAACGGCTGAATGAGAAATTAGAACAGTTCGGAGTAATGCGGGTAGATGAGGCAGAGAGGGGAAGACTGATTCAGCAGTTGGAGGAAAGGGATAAACAACAGGTGACATTGAAAAATCAGCTGTCTGAAGCTCATAGCGCCATTGCCCGTTTAAGGGAAGAAAACGAAATGTTAAAAAAGGACATTGAGCATGGAAGAACTAAAGATGAGGGACAGGAACATAAATATGAGGACAAAACAGAAAATTCCATGAAGGGTAAGATTGTAGAAGAACCAGAGGCCCTACAGGAACGACCGCTGTCAGATCCGGTTACAATACCGAACCAGAGTATGTCCTATCATCTTGGCTCATCTATTGAAGTTGAAGTGCAGCCGAAAAGAAAAAGTTATGGAGTTAAAGCGTTTTTTTCCCGTCTGGCCCATAAGAAGAAAATTGACTTGGTGCGTTTGGTAACGGAGAATGAGCTTTCAGCACAGCAGTTGGTACAGATACGTCTGGCAATCGAAAAGGGACTTACAGAAGAACAGCTGAAGGTTTTGATTCATAAGAAACCGCCGGCAGAGCAGATGGCGGAAATCATACAGATTGCAATTTATGAAAATGGTAGAGGGGAATAAGATGGGACTTCAAGAAATATCAGAAGCAACAAAAGATATGGTGTGTGTAACACATGTATTTACGGAAGCAGAGAAGGAATTTATTTTACAGTTCGCTTGTAAAACCGGGGATAAGGAGCTGACAAACAAATTGATTGATGAACTGATGGCTGGTGAAAAAGACCGAGAATTTATTTTTAAAAGATATCAGACAATGGTTGATTTTAGGCCGGATTGGATAAACAGGATAGAAAACCTGTTGGTGGCTCTTGAAATGTACCGTCAGGAAGAGGAAAAGGCGGTAAAACGTCTATCTGATATTTTGTGTGCGTATCACATTGAGGTGCCGGAGGAGGTACTTCGAGGGCCGAATCTTGATATTGTGAAAGAGCGCATTAAAAGAGAAGCCGGTCTACAGGAGGTGAACGGTACATGTCAGAGGAAATAGGACAGGCAATTCAGATTATTCGAGTTGCCTATGATGGTGTAGAAATTGCCATGAAAATAGGCAGTGGGACCATGGAACAGATGAAGAAGATTATGGATTTACTGGTAGGAATGCTTGAATATGAAAAGCTTCATGGAAAAACCAGTATGAAAAAGCTTCTTGTAAAGGGCGGCGATCTACAGGTGTTCCAATTTGAAAGCCAGGAAATAAAAAAGGTGGAGCGCCTAGCAAAAAAGTATGGAATTTTGTATTCGGTACTGCCAGATGTAAACAAGTTAGATGGAAAGTCGGAAATCATTTTTCACTCTGAGGCAGTACCAAGAGTCAATATGATGATCCAAAAGTTAAAGTTTGGTCGTATTGCTACCTTTGACGATTATTTAAAAAATGGGAATGAGAAGGAACTGAATAAGCTCCTGGACTTTTTAAAATCCCAGAAACAGGGAAATGAACTGGTCCACACCGATGAAGCAGAGCGGGCGAATGAGCTGCTTGGAGGTTTGATTGAAAAAGTAGGCCTTTTTGCCATGGAAAAGCAGATCATCAGTGTGGACGCAATCAAAGAAAATTTCCATATTGACCGTACACAGGCGGAAGAGGCGATCCGGCAATTAGAAGCAATCGGTGTATTGAACAAAGGTGATACAGAGGGGCAGCATAAGGTTATTATGGATAAAGAAGCCTTTCAACGGCGGATTGCGGGATATAAGGATTTAACCAGTCGAATGCGTGCCATCTCTTCCTCAAAGAATCTGGATTTAGTGGATATCACGATTAATCAAAAAATGATTGTGGAGGAAAATGAACATGCAATCAAGACCAGGATACCCGGAGGACAGGGTACTTGTCTGTGGATTAATAAAGATGACCTCATGGAGATTCATGATGGAAAAACAGTGCTGACTTTTTTGAACAAGGAGAAGGATTATAAAATATATTCAAAGGATAATCGGATTCTTCATACCATGAAGGGAAAAGATTTGTATAATTCGCATTATGATCCGGTAAGTGCAGAAGTGCGGCGGCGTTATGAGAAAATAAAACCTGAGAGTCGCGTTGAGCCTGTGGCGAGAAAGAGGTGAATGTAATCGAACCGAAAAAAAAGAAGGTGCCGATTGCTTTTTTAATGCTTGGGGCAGTCGGAAGTGCATATTTGGGATATCTTTTGAATGCTGCGTGGTATCCGGGAATCGACTTTAATCACTTTATGGAGGTATTCAATCAAATATTAAGCAGGCCATTTGGAAACTATCTGAACGATACCACAATTAAGGCGGTTATGGCCTCGGTGGTAATATATGTGATGATTGTCATTATGTATTACACAAGCCAGATGAACTTAATGCCCGGTAAAGAATATGGTACAGCTCGTTTTGCGGATGTGCGTATGGTTAATCAAGCATTAAAAGATAAGAATGAAAATTATAACCGGATCATAAGCCAAAATGTGAGAATGTCCTTGAATTTTAGAAAAATAGGTTTAAATGGAAACGTTTTGGTGATAGGTGGTTCAGGCGCCGGAAAAACATTTTACGTGGTTAAACCTCAGTTGATGAATATGCCGGAAAATTGCTCGTTTATCTGCACCGATCCGAAAGGAGAAATATTAAGAAGCTGCGGTCAGATGTTAAAAAATAATGGTTATCGTGTGAAAGTGATTAATCTGTTAGAAATGGAGAAGTCAGATTGCTATAATCCATTTTCCTATATCCGGGAAGAGACAGACATAATAAAACTGATTACGAATTTAATATCAAATACAACACCGAAGGGAGCCACACCCTCTGACCCATTTTGGGAGAAAGCAGAAGGGCTGTTATTGCAGGCTCTCTTTTATTATGTCTGGATGGAGGAACCACTGGCTAAAAGAAATTTTGAAACTGTGCTGAAACTATTATCTGAGGCGGAAGTGACGGAACAAAATAAGCCATCCCGATTAGATGTGCGTATGCGATTTTTAGAAGAGACCTCCCCATTAGGAGCCAATCACCCCGCGATTAAACAGTATAACAAGTGTATGCGGGGGGCTGGGGATACAGTGCGGAGTATTATCATCAGCGCAAATTCCCGTTTAGCCTTTTTAGAAAATAAACAGGTGTTGCGCTTGCTTAGTAAAGATGAGCTGAACTTGGCAGAGCTGGGATTGGGGGTGAACGGTGATGGAAAGACAAGAACCGCATTGTTTTGTGTAATTCCAGATAATGACCGGTCACTCAATTTTGTTATTGGGCTCTTATACACACAAATTTTTCAGGAACTTTATTACCAAGCGGATTTTAACTGTGGAGGTAGATTGCCTATTCACGTCACGTTTATGTTAGACGAATTTTCCAATGTTGCGCTGCCAGATGATTATTGTTCTCTTTTATCCACAATGAGAAGCCGTGAGATTAGTTCTATTATCATCATTCAGAATCTGGCCCAGATTAAGGCCCTATTTAAGGATACCTGGGAAACAATACCTGGAAACTGTGATACGCTCATCTATTTAGGTGGAAATGAACAAAGTACGCATAAGTATGTGTCGGAGCTTCTTGGTAAAGGCACCATTGATAAAAAATCAAGCGGCGAAACGAAGGGGCGGCAGGGAAGTTCCTCCAGAAATTATGATGTTTTAGGCAGAGAGCTATTAACCCCGGACGAGGCCAGGAAACTCAACAATAAGAAATGCCTTATTTTTATAAGAGGATATGACCCCATTTTCGATAATAAATATCTGCCGTTTGGACACCCGGCGTTCAATCAGACAGCTGACGGGAAGGGGCAGGCATATGTGCACACCCCTATGAGCAGTAATAACATAATCAGTCCGGCAATTGAGCTTTTAAGCCCGAAGGCCATGGAATATTATGAAAACCTGCAAAAGAAAGGAGACAATGTATACATTGATAATCTTTCCTATGAAGAGTTCAGTCTGCTGACAGGAAATGCATTACAGCAGCGTTTCCTAAAACTTGATGAGCAGCAACAAAAAGAACAGCTGAATCGTGAACTGGATGCGGAACTAGAGTATGTACCAGACATAAAAGATGGGCCTGAAACGACTGTGGAAAAGGAAGAACGGCCATCCGGCAGAAAGAAATTAGTAGGGCCGGATACGCTCGTAAATCGTATGCTTCAGTGGGAGTATTCACCAGAACAAAAAGAAGAACTGAATCGTATGATGGAGTGTGGAATGCCCACAGAGGATATCTTGTGTATTTTTTATCCTACAACAAGTGTGGATCAGCTGCGGGGAGCAAGAGCTGCGTTCGAGTTATTAAAAACGGATTCTGAATCAGCATTTGATGTAAAATAACGGGTTTATCCCGATAACATAGAGAAACTATTAATCAGAGGCAGAAGCGGAAGTGTGGATCCACTGCTGAAATATGTAAGCCAGACGTAAATCCTACACTTTTGCGTCTGGCTTTCATTTTCGGTTCTGCTATCAATGCAAAGGTAAGGAGATTTTTTATATGAATGGAAATTGGGCTAAAACGCCTGGGAAAAAGGCATGTAGCAAAAAAAACAATGTGGTAAGTAGCTTTACGGGAGGTGCAGCAGGCGCGCTATTAATGAATATGACCGCCTATGCAACCGGAACCACGGCAATTACGCAGCCGCTTGAGAATTTGAAAACATTGCTGATTGCAATTATTGGAGCGGTTGGTGTCATTATTTTGGCAAAAAACATAATGGAATTTGCCCAAGCTTACCAGCAGCAGGATTCATCAACGATGAATTCAGCGTTAAAAGGAATTGTGGCTGGGATCATGATGGCTGGAATTTCAACGGTACTTACTTTCTTAGGGTTTTAGTTCTGATAAGAAATCAGAGGAAAGGAGAACTGATTGGATATTTTTGACCTTGGGGACAAAATACTTGCGCTCTTAGAAATCGTATTTGGATTCTGGGATAATCAGGTAAACCTTGTGTTCTCACTTTTGGGACAGTCACCGGTTGATTTTAAAGGGGGAGGCCCCTGGGGGATTGTAGCCGGGGTGGAACCTATATTTGTAGCAGTTGGTTCTTCGCTAGTGGTCCTGTTTTTTGTTATCGGATTCTGCTCGGAAAGTGTTGATGTTAGGGAAGAAATGCGCTTAGAAGTAGTGCTTCGGCTGTTGATTCGATTGGCAGTTGCAGAATGGCTTGTGGCAAATAATGTGACAATTATGAAAGCATTCTTTAAATCCATCGGGAACTGGGTCAGCATGTTAGCGTCCAGTCAATTTAGTACACTGACAATTGATAGTACCCAGGCAGATATCATTAAAAATTTGGGGTTTGGAGAAAGCCTTATTATGCTGATTTTGGCTGCATTATTATCTATTATCATTATCATCTGTGGATTTTTCATGATTTACACGGTATATTTCCGATTTTTAAGAATCTTGGTGATTGTACCAATGGGAGCCATTGCAATGGCTACGCTTGCTGGAAACCGGAATGTGAGTAATACAGCTGTGTCTTACATGAAATATTTTTTGGCAGTGGTATTTGAGGCAGTGACAATGGCATTGGCTATTATGCTTTGTAATGAGTTCATCAACGCAGGTCTGCCGGAGTTTACGGGTAGTTATGCTGACTGGGCGCAGACACTCATTTATTTGTGTGAAATGACATTTACGATTGCCCTTACAGTAGGAAGTGTAAAGGGCGCCCAGACATTAACGAGCAGGGCGCTTGGGCTATAAAGGAGGCGTTTGAAAGATGGAATCATTTGTTTTTCACCCCAGTAAGGGAGAGCCGTTGAGCGTAGTATTTGATATAGGAAGTTACGCGAATAATCATAGCCTTGCGATTGGAATGTACGCGGTTAAGGAAGGAAAATCAGACCGCTATGCTTAGATGAATCGACGCAATCGGCTTGAAGGGGTATGAACGGGACAACGATCTACAGATCAGATTTGTGCCAAAAGATAAAATCAGATAGGAAGGGGTATGATGGAAACCACCGGAATTCAGGGAACCTTATTTGAGTATTTTCAAGATATGGATTCCTTTACATTAGAAGATGCCAGGGAATGTGTGATTAATGCCAGAATGCAGGTGAAAGAGCCGTCTATCCGTGCGCGCATTTACGAGGGTATAGACAAGGGAATATTTACCCGGTTGGCTCGTGGCGTATACACTGTTACCAGGACAGATCAGGAGAATAACGAGGTCACATGTATGCTTATTAATGGGGACGGGAGAGATTTATCATTCATTCAAGATAACTCAATAGACGCAATCATTACGGATTCCCCATATGATATGCCAAAATCACATAAAGGAGGGAACCGTAATTTTACATCCAGCTATGCCTGCTTTAACTATTCACAAAGGGATTTGGATGAAAAGTATCGGGTATTGAAACCAGGGTGTTTTCTGGTGGAATTCCTTCCGGAAGAGAATGGCGAGAATTTCCGGTATCTTTTTAAGGTAAAAGATATGGCAGAGCGGGCCGGCCTCACTTATTATGCGTCAGTTCCGTGGAAAAAGGGAAACTTCGTATCCAATACGGGCAGAAAGTCCCACAATACGGAGCAGATTGTGATGTTCACGAAAGGGAAGGCCAGGAGTCTAAGGCCGGACGCCAAAAAGGATAAGGCAGAACCGGGAACAGCACATTATATGTCGGGAGCGGCAGGAATGCTGCCTACGGTATTTGACGTACCGCCGCCCAATAAGGCAGAGCGGCGCCATCAGGCAGAGAAGCCGGTAGAGCTTTTAAAGCAGATTTTGGAGTTTGTTACACAAGAAAACGAATTGATTTTAGATCAGTATTGTGGAAGCGGCTCCATGGGTGAGGCTGCCTTAAAATCTAATCGAGACAGTATTTTAATTGAGATTGACGAGGCAATTTACCAAGAAGCTTGTGAACGAGTGAAAAAAGTGAGGTGAAACATGTGGTAATTGAAATTAACAAAGATATTGAGCAATATAAGGAAACATTAGTCATGGGACTTACAACAAAACAATTTATATTCTCTCTGGCCTCGATTCTTTCTGGTGGGGGGATTGTTCTGGGACTGTATCCCCTAGTGGGGCTGAACGTGAGCGTTTATGTTGCAGCGCCGGTTGTTGTTCCGATTGCTCTGGGTGGTTTCTATTCCTATAACGGAATGGGATTTTACGAAGTTATGCGGCGTAAAGTCCAGATGACCTTTAAGAACCGCCCTCTTTTATATGTATCAACAGAAGGGGCCGAAAGAATTAAGGAGTATTATTTGGAGGAGGCAGAAAGAAAAAAACGACCGTCTTCCAAACGGGCAAAAAAAGGAACGAAATAACCCCATCAGGCGGGCAATTTTGGTTTAGCAGCCGGAATGGTCCGGTTGCGGAAAGAGAGGTTATTTTTGAGTTTTTTTTCAGACGGGTTTAAGGAGATTAAAAAGGCTAGCGAACCACTTTACCGTACTCCTAAATCCATACAGGAAACGATAGAGATACTAAAAGTTGCGGAGAATGGAATATTTGAGGTTTCAAAGAGCCGCTACAGCAGGTGCTATCTGTTTCAGGATATTAATTATACAACGACAAATGAAGATGAGCAGATAGATCTTTTTGAAAGGTACTGCAAATTCCTGAATTCCCTTGATGTCAGTTTTAAAATCACCATCAACAATAAAAATAAGGATATGCAGAGACTTAGAGAGCATGTTTACTTAAAAAGTCAGGATGATGGTTTCGATTCGTACCGAAAAATCTATAATGATATCATTGAGACAAAAATTCAAGAGGGAAGGCAGGGAATTGAACAGGAGCGCTATCTGACAATTACGATTGAACGGAAAAACTTTGAGGAAGCCAAGGCACAGTTTGCTACACTGGAGGCGATTATCCATAAAGCCTTTGGGGAGCTGGGAGCTGAGATTGTACCGCTAAATGGAGATGAACGGATTCAGACCCTGTTTGATTTTTACCATTTAGGGGAGGAGGAGCGCTTTTCATTCCAGATAAAAGAGGCAAGGAAGGTAGGTGCAGATTTTCGGAATGATTTGTGTAATGGGTTTCTGCAGTTTTACCCATCATACTTTAAGGATGAGAAGAAATTCTGTCGGGCATTATTCATTAAAAAATATCCCAGCAGTTTGTCAGACCGGTTTCTGAATGAGATCACAAGCCTGCCGGTTCATTCAATTACTTCTATTGATGTAGTTCCAGTTCCGAAAGATTTTACGACAAAAATTCTTCAGAAAAAGTATTTGGGGATTGAGAGCGACATTATTAAGCAGCAAAGGGTGCGGAATAAAAATAATGATTTTTCATCAGAGATCTCTTATAACAAGCGAATTGAGAAAAAAGAGATTGAAACTATTATGGATGATGTCCGAGAGAATGACCAGTGTCTGTTTTTCGTAGCAGTTACTATTATATTGATGGGGGAAACCAAAGAAGAGTTAGACAGTATAACAGAAACTGTGGAAACCATAGGTAAGCGTAATTCCTGTACGATAGAGGTGCATTATCTGAAACAGAGGGAAGCATTAAACACTGCGTTACCGATTGGAGTCAGGCAGGTTGAGACAATGAGAAGTATGCTGACACAGAGCCTGGCGGTTTTAATGCCATTTAATGTCCAGGAACTGAGCGACAAGGACGGGATCTATTACGGAATCAATCAGGTCAGCAAAAACATTATTGTGGGAAACCGGAAACGCCTGATAAATGGAAACGGGTTTGTATTTGGAGTGCCGGGAAGTGGAAAATCCTTTTTCAGTAAAATGGCGATGGGGGAAGTATTCCTTTCGAGCCCGGCAAATCAGGGTAAAGATGAAATTATTATCATTGACCCAATGAGCGAGTATTTTGATATTGCCCATACTTATCAGGGGGCAGTTATCAATATGTCAACGTATACGGATAACTATGTGAATCCCTTGGCCCTTGATATAGATGCATTGGACCTGACAGACAGTAAAGGCCTAATTCGTGAAAAAGGTGAATTTATGCTGGGGTTGTGTGAGCAGTGTATTGGTGAGTCATTAAATTCCAGGCAGAAATCCATCATTGACCGTGATGTAAGGAAAATGTATTTAAACATTGTACGGTCGGAAGTTCGATGGAATCCCATCATGTCAGATTTTTATAAGATACTCATGGAAGATGAGGCCGAGGAGTCCAAGGATATTGCATTATCCCTGGACCGTTTTATTAACGGCTCCCTTAATATTTTTAACCATCAGACCAATGTTGACGTCAACAACCGGTTCACGGTATATGGAATCAGGGACCTTGGGCCGGAACTTTCTCCGATTGCTATGCTCGTTATGATGGAATCCATCCAGAACCGAATTATCGAAAACGGGAAAAGAGGAGTTGCGACATGGCTCTATATTGATGAGTTCCATGTCCTTTTAAATTCTGAGTATAGTGCCAGATATTTGCAGGGGCTGTGGAAAAAGGTAAGGAAGCAAGGTGGCTTTTGTACGGGACTGACGCAAAATCTTCTTGATTTGTTACAGAACTATACGGCAACTACAATGTTATCCAATTCTGAGTTTGTTGTGCTTTTAAAACAGGCAAACCCGGATAGTGCCAAGATGTCGGAGATAATTGGGGTATCAGACGCGCAGTTACGGTTTGTCACCAATGCTCAAAGCGGTACAGGCCTGATTAAGTGTGGGAATGTTGTAATTCCATTCGATAATACGATTTCAAAAGATACAGACCTTTACAGGCTGTATAATACCAACCTTCACGAAAAGATAGAGGCAGGGAGGTTAGAACAGAATGGAGACTAGATATTTAAGTATAAATGGTGAATGGATTGTCAGCACCAGTATATATAAAAAGAGGATTTTGAAGGTTGAGCTAATCCATGCGGTATTAAATTTGTTAGAAGAAAAATATGGCTTTACTGAGATAAGAGAATCTGATTTTGTGCGCATTGCGGAAAATGCTGATTTTTTAGTAAGGAGTTATCAGGTAGTGAGCGCGGAAGACATTGGTTTAGACGCTGCCTACGAATGCTTGAATGATACTCAGGTAGCCGGCGAACTGCCGGAAATAGAGCCAGAGCAGGAACAATTAAATCAAATAGAACCAAAGACACGTTGAGCGGCCCAATAGGAAGGCCGTTCTTTTTTTAAAATCGAAAGGAGGAATGGAGTTGTGCGTGCGTAAAAGATATCTTGCTCCTTTTGATAATCATGGAGAGATGGCAATTACAACAGTTACAGAATCTTCCATTGGAGATTAAGATACGGAAAACGCAGCAGAGAATTCAGGAGTGGTATGAGGCATGGAATGGAAATATTCATGTCAGTTTTAGTGGAGGTAAGGACAGTACGGTCTTACTTCATATTGCCAGGGGACTTTATCCGGATATACGGGCAGTCTTTGCGGATACGGGATTGGAGTACCCAGAAATACGATCATTTGTGAAAGGAACGGAAAATGTAACATGGCTAAAACCTAAATACAGTTTCAAGGAAGTAATTAGTAAATATGGATATCCAGTGATTTCAAAGGAAGTGGCCGATGCTGTTCATCAGTATCGGCTTGATTTAATTAGTGGGAAAGAATCACAGCGAGCCAAAATGCTTAAAGGAACCGCCCTTGATAAACAGGGCCGGATTTCACTGTACGATAAGAGCAAATGGCTATTTCTGGTTGACGCTCCCTTTAAGGTAGACGCGAAGTGTTGCTACCACATGAAAAAGGCGCCTTTTCATCGGTTTGAACGTATGACCGGTAGTAAGTGCATGATTGCCACCATGGCAGTAGAAAGCCGCCTGAGGGAAACTGCGTGGCTGAAACATGGCTGCAACGCATTTGAGGCCAAGGAGCCGAAATCAACACCGATGTCATTCTGGAAAGAAGAAGATGTACTTCAATATATCCGTATCTTTGAAGTACCCTATGCTCCGGTTTATGGGGAAATTGTAGAAAAAGAATTACCAAGAGGAAGGGGCTGCAAGCTGGTGACAACTGGGTTGGAGCGCAGCGGGTGCATGTTCTGTATGCTGGGAATTCATTTGGAAAAAGAACCCAACCGATTTCAGAGAATGAAGCTGACACATCCCACCATTTATGAATACTGCATGAGGGATGTGGAATTGGGGGGACTGGGGCTTAATAAGGTCCTAGATTATATCGGTGTGAATTATTAGAACAATACATCAGGAGGGATATACATGTAAAAATAAATAATTTTAAGTAAAACCAATGAATTGATGGATAAAGGAGGAGATAGCGTTGCAGATAAAAAGAGTCGATGACCAACCGATGATGATACATGTAAAAGAAAAGCCTAAGCTGCATACAAAGGGAAAGAGGCAGGCTCAGCTAAAAGGCAGGGCGGTTTTAACAATTACCAAGGGGCCCAAAGTGGGTGGGAAGAGACCGCCGGCATTTAAGGTGGCTAACAGTAAAGGCAGCTTCAAAGCACGAAGAGGTGAACCAAACCAAAGACGAATAACTGCAACGTCATCTCCTATGAATCAGCACTCTACCGGAACACGGATCACAGATAAGAAACAGGGACGTATTTTAAAGACGGTAGGAATAGCAGGTGCAAAGAAAGCACTTTCTAATATGGAAGGTGGAGACGAGGTTTTTGAATCGGCTATGTTTATGGAAACTGCCACAAGGCCGGTTAGAGGAGTAGCCGATTTAAAAAAACATCATCATCGAAAGAACGTAATTCGGCAGAAACAGGGGATTAAGCAGGTACGGTTTCGCTCCAAAATCCAGAGAAAAGAGGCTGGAACGGATTTTGTTAGAGACAGGAGGCCGTTCCGTGCAGAGCAGAGAGCGGCTGCTATAAAACGGGTAGGAAATAGACGATGTGTCGGAAACCAGTCCAAAACAGGGGAGGGGAATCACAAATTAGAACAGCGGGCTGTGGAAGAGCAACCCCGAAAGAGAATGATGAAGCGTTATATTTCAGAGTCGAGGTCCTTAGGAAAAAAACAAGAACAAATGATAAAAGCAGCCAAAAAGACGGTTAAGGCCCAAGCTGAGATAATGATAAGGAAGCTCGTGCAGTATCTTGGCAGTTCCTTTCTGGGTTCGGCAGCATTAATTGCAATCGTGGTGGTTCCGATACTTGCTGTAATTGCGATGGTTTACAACTCACCATTTGCTGTTTTATTCCCATCTATTTCCTCTACAGAAACGATCCAAACGGTTCTGAATGAATATGTGACAGAGTTCAATCAGTTTGTGGACGCAGAGTTAAATGATGTAAGTGGCTATGATTGGAGTGAGAAAATATATGTGAATTATGAGGGAACGGGAGAACCGAATAATTATTATGATATTCTGGCTGTGTACATGGTGAAATACGGGATGGGTGATACGGCAACCGACATGACGGACGTAGCTCGGGCCAATTTAAAAACCGTTTTTGATGATATGCGCAGTTATGATGTGACAAGCCGAACGGAACCAGGCTCTGATGAGGATGATGAGGATTACGAAATAAAATGTGTCAACATCACCATGAAGAATTATTTAGATATGGTTTCGGAATATAGTTTTGATGAAAATCAGAAGGAAATCCTTCTGGAACTTATGAAACCAGATTGTCTGGCATTGATGGGCCGTCCAGAAGGCGGGTCAGGGCCTGGCAGTACGATTATCACCAGTGAGCAGTATCGAGCTATTCTTGATGAAGTATCAGACGAAAATGGGAAGAAAGTTGTTGCATTTGTGCTTTCCAAAGTTGGCTATCCTTACAGTCAGGATTACAGAGACACGGGAAATTACTTTGACTGCAGTTCATTGGCATATTATGCCTGGAAAGAGGCGGGAGTAAGCCTTTTGTATGGGGGCTCGAATACGGCTGCGAGTGAGGGACAGCTGTGCTATGACAATAATTATTTAGTTGAGTACGATAACATGGAACCGGGAGATCTGATTTTTTACAGCTATTCCAAGAATGGGCGCTTTTTAAATATCAGCCATGTAGCAGTGTATGTGGGCGATGGCATGGTGGTGGAAGCTGCCAACGAAAGAACCGGTGTTGTTTATAGAAGTGTACAGGGAAAGAGTAAAATCGTTATGATTGGAAGACCAAGATAGGAGGCCGAATGGGAAAAAGTAAGCCGGTAGATTGGGAACAGAATTTGAAGGAAGAGTTTCTGCGATGGGACCATTTGAGTCAGTATGGAGGTAGTGATCCCTTTTGGTCTGATGGAGTGAATTTGAATTTAGTTCGGAATCACATTATTTACAGTAAAAGGGAATTGGAAAAAGCAATTCAATCGGAAGAAGGCCTTCCAGAGATATATTATAGAGAAACACCTCCAGAGGTAGACGAGGACTATTATGTCGATTCAGGTAGAATCCGGGATAAGGCAGTGTTAATTTTAGATCAGTACCTAAATCATGAAGATTTTCAATTTTTGATTACGGTTTTGCCAACAATTACAAAGGAGGAAAACAAGATTACCAGTATAAAAAATGTAGTGGGATATGTGACGGGACTAGCGATATCTATAAAAGATGGGGATTTATCAGTTATGCGCCGGCATGTATTGGGTTATGAGGGATACATGGAATCTTTTGTTACCTGTGCCCAAAAGATGAAGGCGCTAAGAAGCAGCCCATTGAAAGATGGGGAGCAAATTTCTATATTTTCCATGGATAGGGAATCAGGTCGATAGGAGGAGAGCTTTAAGAGGGAGATCAACATGAATATTGAGGATATGATTTTGGTTATTGATAATGAGCGTGGAAAAGAGGTTAACTTCTTATATACATTTGAAGACTATGTAAGCGAGATTTTACTTCCCAGGTATCCGATAGTAATAGATGCTATGGAGGCAGTGGCAGAGCTGTTTAATACGAGAAAGGCAGCACGGGAATGGTCTGAAGTTGTCTTTACGAGTCATCGTGCATTCTATGCCCGGTTTTGTGAGGATCAGGAGCAGTTACGCTCATTTTTACGGGGACATATGAATGAAAATGGAGGGAAGGATAAAACGTGGTTATTTGTGGAATCACGTTGTAGTCCTGAATGTATCTGCCTTTTAAAATATATGGGGTTGACGGTCGAAGGAAAGCCACGATATGGGGAATATGACTATGAACGGGAGAAAGATGTCTTTTTTGCCGAAGATCAGATTATAACAGACTTTAATGGATTCAAGTATAAAATCATGGAGGCTTTATCAAAAGAAGATTTTATTTTAATGTCCCTTAAAACAGGAGCTGTTAGTCTGGCAGAAAAAATGCGGTTGTATGGTAGATACCCAAACAATGAGGAGCCGACATTAGAAAATATTGTATATGGGGTAATTTGGGAAAAGAATACTCATTTAAGTTGGAAAGCCACGGGAATTAACATGGAAAAAGTCCGGGAAGCTTATAAAAAAAACAGGGAGGGAAGAACATGCAAAGTACGTTGACATGGAAGAATGCAGTCGAAAATATGGAAACATTGATTGGGGAGCTACATAAGGCTTGGGAAAGTTCAGGGGTATCGGAGGCCGCGGTTATTATTGCAGCAGAACGTGTACAGGGTTTGAATCAGTGTTTAAGGCAAAACGTAGTCGAAAAGCAGTCTGCTTTGGAAGCACCATTGACATTTGGGGAGAGCCTTGCACTGACAAAGGAAAGTTTTGTGTTACTGCGGCTGATGAAAAAGGTAAAGAATGCGGAGGGGTCTCATGGGAATGGCGTGTGCCCGGAGTATATCATCAGTCTGGATCATGAAGAAAATGAACTTTATCAGAAGTTATGCAGTGAGTAAAAGGAGTGAGAGATGGGCGAAAAGATTCAGGTCCGTACACTGTATCAGAATGTAATCCAAAAAGCAACCAGTGATCCAGCAACTTGGAGGGAGATTTGTCACCTGATTGGAAAATTGTATCGGTATGAGTTTGATAACATTCTTATGGTTTATGCACAGCGGCCAGATGCTACCCTGATTGCGGATTTTGATACTTGGAAGCAGGTAGGGCGTTATGTAAGGCGAGGAAGCAGGGGAATTGCTATTTTTCCCTCCAGGGCCTTGGCGCCCTCTGTGCGGTTTGTTTTTGATATCAGTAATACAGGAGGACGAGAGCAGGAGCTGACGTGGACGTTTGATGATGAGAAGATAAATGCATATTTGGATTTTCAAGAACAAGCTGGCACATCAGGTGAGGGAGATACGTTCAAAAATAATAGCTGGGAAGCGCTAAAAGACTTTACAAAAACATATGTTCGATATATAATGAAGGCAGAATTCGGTGAACGAATTTCTGAACTTTCCCAGGATACAGGTAGTGTGATTAATGGGTTAGGTGATGTAACGCAAGAGATTACGGCAGAAGACATGATTTATCAAAGCGTCCTATACGCAGTTGGAACCCGTTGTGGTTTTGACTTGTCTTCTGAAAAAACAGATTTTTCTGGAATTACTTCATTTGTAAGGGAAGATGAAATCTACCGTTTGGGGTCTCTTGTAAGTGATATATCCTGTTATATTCTAAGGGAGATTTCGAGAATCCTTAAAATGTTAAAAACGGAAAGGAGTATTGCTTATGAACGAGACAGTATTAACGTATACGGAGAAGGACGGAATTCTATATCCCAATCTGGAAATGGAGGAGGACAGGGGCCTACTCACGTTGGGGAAATACGGAATCATGGCGATGAATTACCTGAAAGAAAATTACGAGGCCCGCTACAAGAGCCTGCTCCGGTTCGGTCGGCTGGCGGAGAAAATGCGGGAAGTGGAAGCGGAGGCCAATCAGAGGCAGGACTTACTGATAAGCGCATATCTGCAGGCGAATCCACCCTCGGACAGGAACTCAACCATGCAGATGTGGCAGATAAGACAGCAGGCACAGATACAGGCGGAGGAAATCGTAATTCAGGAAGTAATCAATCAGTATCATTAAAACCACCAACAGAAGAAATACAAGATGGGGCATTAGAAATTCAACCATTAACAGATATTCAAAGAGGAAGCCGTTTTGCGGCTTCCTTTTTGAATGGGGTTTTGTCTGCAGCGTATCCGGAGGGAGTTTCCTATGGTTCTCTTAGCCCAAAGTTAGAGCAAACGATTCCTTCGGAATATATAAAAGAGGTGTTACTATCAGATGGGAGGTTTAAGGGGACAAGAAAGCGGATTTATGAAGTGTTTCAGATGGTTGAGGAGCGGGATAGGCGGATTGAAAAACTGAAAGAGGAATATGGAGTAGGTGGCCGTACTTTTGAAGGAAATACGCTAAGCTATGACAGTTTTCAGGAGAGTGGAATCCGTATCCAGTGGCAGGATTCAGGCCGTAAAGAGGGATATTTAAGCTGGAAGTCGGTGGAAGAGGAAATTGAAAAACTAATTATAGCGGGAGAGTATTATAAGGCTCCGGAATTTGCGGAAGAGGAACGTATTCCACAAGAATTGTGGCAGGAGCCATTATCTCAGTTTTTCCTCAAGGGATTCTGGTCGGAGGTCCCATCAGCCATTTTGTATGAACTGTCTTCAAGCCAGCTTTCCATAGAAGAACAGGCAGATTTTCTTCGAATATTATATTATGACTATCGCTATAAATTACAGCCCCAACCGGCATATCCTAGCAAATATGGTTTGTGCCAGATCGGTTTCACTGTGGAAGGTCTAACCGCTGATTTCTATAACCAGGATAAGTCACAGCTGCAGGTAAGATTAAGCTGGATAGAAACGGCAAGTTTTTTATCGAGTCTTGTAAAAACGGGGATGTTTAGGCCATATATTTCACTTGAAGAAATCGAGGCAGATATAGATTCTTATATATACAATCCAGAGCTGAGAGAGATTTATGATGAAGCTGCCAATTTTCTGTTAAAGGCTTTAGAAAAGGGGGAGCCGGCGTTGGAGTTGCCGGAGGAATATCTGGAACCGACATTTTCGGAAGTTGAGGATAGCGCTCTTTGGCGGAAACCATTACAGTGTTTTTTTGATGGAGAGTTGCTTTTTATGTCAATTAAGGTGTTGGTCTACGATATTCTCACAACAAACCTGGAGATGGAAGTAAAGGAAGAATTTATCGAGGAGATTTATGGGGCTGGATACGATGGGGTAACACAGGTAGCTCAATTTGAAAATCCATATGGCCTATGCGAGATCCGCTGTCTAAAAGACGGTGTTGAAGTTGAGTATATGACGCAAGAACAGACGACTGCTATAAAGTATTTGGACTATGGGTATTGTACTTCTTTGATTTTACATTTGATAGAGGAGAACCGGTATTTATCAGAAACAGTTTTTGAGCAGTTAAGGAAGGAGCCAAAAGCATTTTGGATAGAGCCAGAGTATCGGGAGATCTACCAATCATATAAAAGGCGAATGGAGAATCAGCCAGAGTTTAAACCTATCTCATTGGAAGAGTCCGCCCCCATGACCGGAGATGTCCTTGATCGTGATGGGAATGTGCTCTATTCGGCAAAACAGAATCCGGAGAAAGAAAACTTTTCATATGATGGGTGGACCCCGCCAACGGGTGGACCAAAGACCAGATATCAGTATAATATTCAAGCAATAAAGACTTTAAAGCAAATTGAGCAGGAAAATCGTTATGCCACCAAAGAAGAACAGAAAGTGTTATCCACATATGTTGGTTGGGGAGGTATTTCCCAGGCATTTGACCAGACAAACGACCGATGGGCTGCGGAGTACCAAGAGTTACGGGAGCTTTTAAGCGAAAGTGAGTATCAGGCTGCAAGGGCCAGTGTTAACAGTGCATTTTATACGCCGTCGGCAGTTACAAAAGCAATTTATCAGGCGCTTGCGAACTTTGGTTTTCAGACAGGGAATATTTTGGAACCTTCTTTAGGAATTGGGAACTTCTTTGCGGCCCTCCCACCAGAAATGAGGAATAGTCAGTTATATGGTGTTGAGGTGGATTCCATTACCGCAAGGATTGCCGCACTTTTATTTCCGAATGCCAGAATCGAGCATAAGGGCTTTGAGAAGACCACATTTCCAGATAACTTTTTTGACTGTGCGATTGGGAATATCCCGTTTGGCGATTATGGGCTGTTTGATACTAAGTATAATAAGTATCATTTGAAAATTCATGATTATTTTTTGACTAAGGCTTTGGATCAGGTTCGGGCAGGCGGAATTATTGCTTTTGTCTGTAGCAAATTTATCATGGATAAAGCGAATGGGTCAGTCCGAAAATACCTTTCAGAGCGGGCAGAATTAATTGGGGCAATTCGTCTGCCAGACAATGTGTTTTCAAATTCGGCAGGGACGGAGATTACCAGTGATATCCTATTTTTCAAAAAAAGAGAACAGAAGACGTTCGTAGAACAGGATTGGCTTCATTTGGGTTACACGGAAGAGGGAGTGCCTGTAAATGCCTACTTTATAGAACACCCAGAGATGATGTTGGGGCATATGGAATTTTTAAACCGTGGATTTGGTGATGACAGCACCTATACAACCTGTAAAAATCGTCAGGAAGGTTTTGATCTTGAAAAGGCTCTTTCGCAGGCAATCGGTTATTTATCGACCGAGTATACACAGATTGAGGTTGAGGAGCTGGGGGAATCATCAATGGATATTTTACCGGCAGACCCTGATGTACGGAATTATAGTTATGTTTTTAAAGATGATGTATTGTATTACCGCCAGGATTCATTAATGTATCGCAAGGAACTTCCTGATAAAACAGTTGAGAGAATCAAGGGGTTAAGTGAAATACGCGAACTTACAAGGCAGCTGATTTTTATACAGACAGAAGGATGTAGTGAGGAGGAATTAAAGTCCTGCCAAGATGAGTTAAACCGGCAATATGATTGTTTTGTGAAAAAATATGGTTCTATTAACAGCAGGGGAAATCGCGGTGCATTCAGAGATGATTCTGATTACCCCTTATTATGTTCATTGGAGGCCATTGACGAAAATGGAGAGATTCACAAGGCGGATATGTTCTATAAACAGACAATCCGACCAAGAAAAGAAATTAATCGGGTTGAAACAGCAGTGGAAGCGCTGAATATATCCATGAATGAGCAGGGTAAAGTAAATATACCGTTTATGCTTAGTCTCTTTGAAGCCGATATTTCAAAGCATGATAGCCAGTCCCAGCCATTGTCAGAGGAAAAAATAGAGGAGCTTCGATGGCAGGCAATTATTGATGATTTAAGAGGAATCATTTTTTTAGATCCGTTGCAATATGATGAGAATGATAAAAATATGGGGTGGCAAACGGCAGATGAATACCTTTCTGGGAATGTGCGGAGTAAATTGCGCATAGCCGAAGCCCATATGAAGACCCGTCCGGATCTTTTTGGACTAAATGTGGAGGCTCTCAAACGGGTACAGCCACAGGATTTAGACGCTTCAGAAATCAGTGCCCGGATTGGAGCTACATGGATTGACTTTCAGGACTATGAACAGTTTATATACGAATTGTTAGGAACACCAAAACGGTATCAAGCTATTGAGGGTTTTCGCTCCAATAAGGATATCCAAGTAAAATTTAATCAGTTTAATTCCGGCTGGTTTATAGAAAATAAATCGCTAGACAATCGTTCCGTGGCTGCAACCAAAACATATGGTACAGAAAGAATGGACGCCTATGCTATTTTTGAGGATACTTTAAACTTAAGGACAGTTACAGTTCGTGACCGGATTGATGAAGGTGGTAGTGTGCGTTACGTTGTCAATACAAAAGAAACCATGCTTGCCAGAGAAAAACAGGACTTAATGAAGGCTAAATTTGAGAGTTGGTTATTCCGCGATCCTGAACGGAGAGCAAAGTATGTAACACTATATAATGAGACCTTTAATAGTATTCGACTGCGAGAGTTTGATGGTTCCTATATGACCTTCCCTGGTATGAATCCGGATATAACCCTTCAAGCCTATCAAAAAAATGCAATAGCACGCGGCGTGTTAGGAGGTAATACACTATTGGCGCATTGTGTGGGGGCCGGAAAAAGTTTTGAGATGTCAGCAATCGCCATGGAGCTTAGGCGGCTGGGATTGGCGAATAAGCCGGCCATGATTGTACCGAAGAGCGTAGTTACACAAGCAGCAAGCGAATTTTTAAAGCTTTATCCATCTGCGAACATTCTCCTTACTCAGGATCGAGACTTTGAAAAGAGTCGTAGAAAACAATTTATTGCCAGAATAGCTACCGGAGATTATGACTGCATTATCATGAGCCATTCCCAGTTTGAAAAAATCCCCATATCAAAAGAACGTAGAGAGCGTTTGCTGCGGGAACAAATCAATACCATTATAACTGCGATTGGAGAAATGAAACAGGAAAACAACGAACGTTGGACTATCAAACAAATGGAAAGTCAAGTAAAGAGGCTGGAAGCGCAGCTTGAATATCTAGCGGACGAAACCAGAAAAGATGAACTGATCTGCTTTGAAGATTTAGGAATTGACTGCCTGCTGGTTGACGAGGCGCATAATTTTAAAAACCTTGCGATATTTAGCAAAATGAACAATGTAGCAGGTATATCCGGAACCGGTTCCCAGAGAGCCATGGATTTATATTTAAAGTGTAGGTATCTTCGTGAAATAAATGGGAATCGTGGAGTGATTTTTGCAACGGGAACACCGATATCCAATACGATGTGTGAGTTATATGTGTTCCAAAAATTCTTACAGGAGGAGACATTAGAACGGGCTGGAATCCACTGTTTTGATGATTGGGCGTCAATCTTTGGAGAAGTAACGACTGCATTGGAACTAACGGTAGAGGGGAGTGGATTTCGTTTTAAGAGCCGTTTTAATAAATTTGTAAACCTTCCTGAGTTAATGACAATGTTTCGAGAAGTGGCAGATATCAAGACAGCAGATATGTTGAACCTTCCGATTCCTCAACTAAGAGGGGGAAATTATATAATTGAGCAATCAGAACCGGATTGGTTTGTGGAATCAGTCATGGAGGAATTTGTAAAACGTGCGGAGGCAATCCGGAGTGGAATGGTAGATCCAAGTGTAGACAATTTCCTTAAAATTACCCATGAGGCAAGATTGCTGGGAATTGACGCCCGATTGCTCTATCCAGACGCTCCCATCAACCCGGACGGAAAACTAAATCATGTAGTAGATAAAGTGGCAGCTGAGTATTTCGCCTTCAATCAGGAGGGGAATATCGGCTGCCAATTAATTTTTTCAGATGTAGGAGTTCCTCGTGATAAGGAGTTCGATGTATACCATTTTATAAAAGAAGAGCTGGTAAATCGGGGGATTCCAGAGCCGGAGATACAATTTATTCATACAGCGGATACGGACAGTAAAAGAGCAACTTTATTTAAGAATGTTCGGTCTGGAAAATGTAAGATTTTGCTTGGCTCCACTGATAAATGTGGGACAGGTGTAAATGTACAGGATTATATCGTAGCTGTCCATCATGTAGATAGTTCGTGGAAACCATCGAGTATAGAACAGCGGGATGGGAGGGCTCTAAGGCGGGGAAATAACTATAAAGAGGTGGCAATTTACCGGTATGTGACAAAACGGACCTTTGATGCTTATAATTGGTCTATTCTTGAGAATAAGCAGCGATTCATCAGCCAGATCATGACGGGACGAGAGGTTGCCCGTAGCTGTGATGATATAGATGAGGCAACCTTATCGTTTGCGGAAATCAAGGCAATCGCCAGTGGGAATCCGCTCATTAAAGAAAAGATGGAGATTGATAACGAAGTACAGCGGCTTAGGGTCTTAAAGTCCAGCTATGACAGCCAGCGGTATAGTTTGCAGGACGATTTCATGGTTCGGCTTCCAAAATTGTTGGCAAATGTGGAGGGGAAATTGGAACGTATTCAGCTTGACATCAGAAAGCGAGATTCTACGCCATTTAAAGAGGGGGAGTTTTCGGTTAAGATTGGTCAGGCCATTTATACAGAGCGAACCGAGGCCGGACAGGCCATGCTAGAGCTGGCTACGAAATGTAGATCAGGAGATACACTAGAAGTTGGTGAATTTAGGGGATTCGCAATACTGGTCCAGAAGAATTTTATAGAGGCCAATTATATATTTTTGAGGGGTCAAGCAGATTACCCGGCGGAACTTTCCTCTAGTCCAGTTGGAAATATGGTGAAACTGGAAAATCTTCTTCAGGGATTTGAGGTTGCCCAGCAGAATTGTATTAAAAAGATTGAACAATATCAAAGGGATATTAAGCAGGCAAAAGAAGAGTATGAGAAGGTATTTCCTTATGAGGAGGTGTTAAAACAGAAGCTTGCTCGCCAAAAGGAGTTAAATGAAGAACTGGATTTAGAAAATAAAGTCAGCAAGGAGGCAGAATCCGAGAAAGAAAAAAAGGTGGTTCCGCTGTTTCCAAAGCGTTAGGAGGGCTTTTATTGAAATGGAGTAAATATATTCTATGCACCATATTGATTGTAGGGGCAGCTATTGTGGCTGTCCCTTTTCTTTATCAGATATATGGGAGGAGCCGAACAAACCAGCTGATATCAGAATTTGAAACCCGGATCAATCAGGAACAATCGGATATTGGGGTACCTTCAATTCATTCTGGTAAGGGGGAAGAAGGGGGAGCTTTGGCTGATGAGTTATTGGATTTCCCGGCAGGAGCAATCGGCATGATTCAAATTGAGACCATCGGAGTCAAGTATCCGATTATGGAGGGGGAAGGAAAAATGCAGCTTTCTCAAGCAGTAGGTCACTTATCGGATACTGCCGGTATTGGTGAACTGGGAAACTGTGTTCTGGCTGGGCACCGGGGGAGCCGGTACGGCCCAATTTTTAAACATTTAGATCAGGTAAAGACTGGTGACGGGGTTAAGTTGACTGATTCGGAAGGAAACGTTCATTTTTATCAGGTTAGAGAATCATTTGTCACGGCTCCCGATGATGTTTCGGTCAAGAGGCAGGACGGGAAGGAGGAATTGACTTTGGTAACATGCGAATATAAAGGCACAATGCGCTTGATTGTCCGTTGTACACCTGACCGGGAGGTGTAGTGATGGAAAAGAGTTATTGCCTGGGAACTGTGGAAGAAGATCTATTTATGATGGATTTTGATTATCTTTCAAATGATATAGCAGAAATAGAGACCCCAAAAGGCAGCAAAACCTTAATTATCAGTGTCTGGAGTGTCTCTGTACCGGAATTAGGTGTCAATGTCTATCTGGGAGCAGTCTGCAAAGAGGATGGGGAGATGGGAATGTTGCCTGAATTATATGTGACTATTATAAGGGCGTATAATGAATCCCTTTGGCTTTATTATGAAGAGGCCGATATCATTACCACGCTTTTTCATTGGCTAAAGGGACAATATTCAAAACAGATGCTTGAAGGAATGCCTTGCTATCTCTGGGGGCCGGACTTGGAAAGCGTGCAAGTAAAAAATCATGGACGGGAGGAAAGTTATGAAGTGTACGATTAAAGTAAGTGAAGTAAAGAATTTGGATAATAAGAAAGGCTCCAAAGAGTCGGCAACAACGCTTAGAGGGTTTGCAACAGCTGTGTTTGGGGACAGCTTCAAAGTGACAAACATAGCAATTTTAGAGAAGAAGGACGATCAGAGTTTATTTGTTTCTATGCCAAGATATCGCTCTGGAGGGGATGGAGAGAGTGGAGTTGAATACAAGAATATTTGTAATCCCATTACGAAAGAATTCCATGACATGCTATACGGAGCTATTTTGGCGGCGTTCCAGGCTAAAAATTTTGATGAAATTACATTTAATGACCCGGATTGTACAGAAGGGAAGTTAAACTTTAATGTTCAGGTGACCCCTTTTGAGCGGGAAGGCAGTAATGTCAGGGGACTTGCCAGAGTTTATTTGGATCAGGAGTTTGTCGTTAATCATATTGTTATTCTTGAGGGGAAAAAGGGCGAATTTATTGCTATGCCAAATTATAAGACGAAGCGGGTCCTCGAAGACAACCGACCGGAGTATCAGGATATCTGTTATCCCATTACCAAGGAGTTCAGGGTTAGGCTGTATGAAACGATTTTCGAAGTGTATCGGCTGGAGAAAGCTAAAAGGCCACCATTACCCTTACCACCTGCAGACGAGGCGATAAAGGCAGTTGAGAAGGAGACGCCATTTCGATAAAACGTAAGAAAATGCTTGGAAGATTGGAGAAAATTATGGACTATGCAAATATGAAAAGCCTGTTAGAAGACCCGGATGTTCAGAAACTTTTATTGGTATTAGGTGTTTTTGAACGAAGGAATGAAAGCAAGAATCTGACTGAACTCTGTGAACACCTGGATAAGATAAGCCAGACTATGGAGCAGATCATGCTTGAGGTTTCCAATATGAGAGAACAGATCCAGCAGGGGAATGAGAAAAAGTCACTTAGAGATAGTTTATCAGAGACTGTGGGAAAACTGGACGCTCAAGTTCA
The DNA here is from genome assembly GCA_018378255.1 of Clostridiaceae bacterium. GTDB lineage: Bacteria > Bacillota > Clostridia > Lachnospirales > Lachnospiraceae > CHH4-2. The sequence goes on from JAGZXV010000017.1 coordinate 27,221, forward strand.
GGTTATGATAATTCGGTTAAATGATATTCGGCAGGGAATTAAGGATAAATCGAAAGAAGTGGTTCAAGGTGTTTTAAGCAAAGGAATTTCGGGCCTCCGCCAGATGACGAATTTTTTACAAATTAAAGAAAAGCTGGTAGCCATGCGTGGAAGCGCAGAAAACGCTCTTGTTAAGACCGAGGAAGCGATTATACGTGTAGAACAAGCTGCCGGCCAGGCACGTCAGGCCGCGGTTGATGTAAAAAATATTGGAAGAAGCTTGCGCGGAAAAGAGATGGCCGAACTTAATACAGAGAAGCAGAGTGTAGTAGAGCAGGCAGTGACAGCGCCTATGAAGGTCCATCGTAGTTTTATTGTAGCTATGATAGGGCAGATTGACAAAGCGATCAACAGTATTGAGGCATTTATCAAAGGTGAATCAGTGATAGAAAAATTGCCGGAAGAAATTGATTTTTCTATGGAGCCGAAACAGGAAATCGTAATTAGCCGGCAGGAGGTTAGACAGCCTACAGAGATGATTCCAGATATTGATACATTACTTGACGCCTGGGAACAGAGAAAGCGTATTGGAGTCGAGGTGAGGCCTTTGTTGCCGGATAAAGCGAAAACATTATGAGTTAATAATCAAAAGCAGGCTATCATGATTGGATGGCCTGCTAATACATATAATAAATGGCATTATTTACCATCCCCCTACATCTAGTAACAAAATTAGACTGTGTTACAATTTAAATAAAGATTTTTTAATTTATAGGGAACCTTTTTCCAAACACTCATATCTTATGTACGAAAATGAATGAATTTAGGAGGGATAGTATGGTTCCTGTTTTTATAGGACTTCAAGTGAAGCGTGCATTAAGAACAGCCGCAGTAGAGTCTACATCTGATATAACAAAAAAGAAGCTCATGGCGTGTATTATGGACAAATTACAAGTGGAATCATTTGATAGACGCAAATTATCTCCAATAAAAAATGTGACGGAAGATGCTATGACTTTATCGATCGAACTAGCGCCTGAAATGGCTCAAACAATGGTGATTTGTGAACAGGGGAGGCGCTGTACTTTAATAATCAAGAAAAATTCGGAAGAAAACCAAACGGAATTTATTTTTGATACACACAGAAAAATAAATATTACATTTGGTTAATGGAATGAGGATATAGACCAATGAAAAATAAATACAAAGATATAGCGGAAATAGTCGCTAGGGTAAAGGATAAGGACGCTGACGCATTTGTAGAGTTATATAACAATATGTATCATCAGGTGTATTTTCTGGCATTGACCATTGTAAAAGATGAACATTTGGCGCAGGATGTTGTTCAAGAGACATTTATTAATGTATATACCTCAATCCATAGCTTAAACAATGACATGACATTTATTGCATGGCTAAATCGAATTACATATAACTGCTCCTTAAAAATGATTTCTCAAAAGGAGGAAGTTCCTATAGATAACGATTTGGTGGAAAATGTTTTTTCAACTGCCGACAAAGAAGAGCCATTAGAAATGGTCCTTTCAAAGGAAAAGGCACAATCAATGATAGATATGATCCTAGAGCTGCCTCCAGAATATAGGACAGTTTTGATTTTAAAATACTATGAAGGTATGAAGCTGGAGGAGATTGCCAGCTGTATGGAGTGTAGTATCGGAACTGTTAAGAGTAGGTTGAGCAGAGGAAAAAATTCCTTGCGCAAGAATATTATAACCAGTGGAAAGCTCTTTATGTTGCTGACGGTGAGCGGATTTACGCTGACATTTTCAATCAAGAGCTATGCGCAAGAGAATATATTAACAGTGCCAATAGCAGAAGCAACATTGGATACAGTAAAGCAGAAGCTTGGAATTACTTCGGTTTTAGGATGTAAGACTGCTTTAGTGGCAGCGGGAATTGGTTCAGGAAAAGGATTTTTGGTTATAATGGCAGCATTTATGTTTTTGCTAAGTGGTAGTATATGGAGGACGGAGATACCAACCATTACAGTTGAGTGTCCCAATGAATTTTATACAAATACTTCTGTAGATGTAATAATCACAGTTAATTCTAGGATACCGATAAAATCTATTCAGGTTGTGTCAGATGGAGATCAGATTCCGGTTGTGGCAATCGGTCAAAAAGGATTATATGAAGTCAGGGCCGAAAAGAATGGAGCATATCAGGTTGAGGTGGCTTTATGGAATGGGCAAAAGACATCAAAGAAATTTGAGGTGGCTAAGATTGATAAAGTGATACCAGAGTTGTATTGGTATAGTTGGGATAGAGAAAATAAAACTTTTTATTGTTTAGTGAAAGATAATTTGTCAGGTGTTAATTATTCAAAAATATATCAGGAAGACTTAGATGGAACAAAATATCCTCCAATAACCTACAATGAGGATACCGGTGAAGTTGAATTTAAGCTTTTAGAAGTTCCGTTTCATATTCAATTATACGATAACGGAAATAATTTTTCTACTTATAAAATAGAATCCTATGCGTATGAGGAGTCGTTAAAATAACATGCTGGTATACAAAAATAAAAATAAAAATATTTTATTTTTTCGGGAACCTTTTTTCGAGTTTTAGTATCTTATGTACAACGGGATTATTTAAACCTAATTTAATAAGAGAGGGAGATAATATGGAAAGGAAAAGAGTGTGTGAAAGGGCCCAACATCGGGGTAAAGGACAGATATTAAAACGGATCCTTACCTTTATGTTGGCAGTTATGATAGTATCTACGTCCTTACCACTAGATATGGTATGGGCAGATGAGCTTCCATATTCTGAAAGACCAGGTGATGATGAAATCATACTGGATGATTCTGTAGAAGAGGGGGAATTAAGTGATATTGATTTGGACATCAGCCACACAATATCAAAGAAGGGGGATAAAGCAGTAGTTACAGTTTCTGCAGCCCCTTCTGAATCGGGTCAGGAAAATGGGGTTACAAAAATCACTAAAGTAGAAATCCATCAGAATGGAAAACTGAAAAAGGGAAAACGTGCTGATGGTAAATGGGAATTTACGGTTAAAGAAAATGGCGTGTATTCGTTTGTTATTTACTATAATAGTGAAGATGGTGAAGAGGTAATCGTGGCCTCTCCATCGGAAATAGAGAAAATTGAACCTACCACAGAGGCTGAACCCCAAAAGCCGGGGGCAAATACTGGGGGAGCCGGTGGAGCAGGAGGCGGGGGAGCTACACTGCCAGAAGAGAATACAGATCAGGAAATAACTGTGCCTGAAACGGAAGAAGGTACAACCGGGGATAATAATACCGAAGACAAAAAAGAGAATGACGGAACAGTAGAGGGGGATTCTAATCAGGATTCCTCTAATGAGTCTGATCAGAAACCTTCTGATAATACTGAATCAGGTGGAAAAGAAGAGGATAAAGGGAATCATACAGACAATCAAGGTGGAGTTGATTCCTCCGATCAGACTGGTAACGGTGACAGCTCAACCAGTGGAGATAACACGGATATATCAGAAGATAAAGGAAATAACGATAGTTCTAGCTCATCAGACAATAATAGTAATACAAGTTCCAATGACAATAATGATACAGGTTCCAGTGATAATAGTAGTTCAGGTTCTGCTGATAATGGCGGCTCTGATTCTTCCAGCGGTAATGATTCAGGTTCTTCCGATAACGGTAGTACCGATTCTTCTGGTAGTAGCGACTCTGGAAGCAGTGATTCCGGCTCATCGGATAACAGTGGGAGTGATGAAGGAAACGATTCTTCTGATACATCTATTGCATTAAATGTGATTGATTTCATTTTTCCGGTGATTGAGGCGCAGGCAAGTGACTTTACAGTGAAAAAGGCAGTCATTGTTGAATACGAGATAACCAATCTCTTTCCAGAAGGAGATCCAGAAGATGTAGATGTAGACATTTTTAATGAGGCGACTGAGGAAGGAGCCATGATTACTCTGCTGGCTGAACCGTCAGAAATTGGTTTGGAGAAAGGTGTTCGGAAGATTACAGATATTTCTCTGATTGATTTTGAGCCGGAAGAGGATACAGAAAGTTTTGATGAGGTCAGTGTAGCTACAGATTCAGAAGCAGAAGAGGAAATTATTGAAAGTCAAGGTGAAGAAGAGATAGAGGAGGCTTCTTCCTCAGACGCAACATACAATACTTCAAAATCCTCAAATGCAAAACACGCAGAGTATCAAGAGTCTGAAAACGAAGAGGGAGAGTATCGGTTCTTCGTAAAGGAGAACGGAATCTATACATTTTCTGTTCGCTATGGCAGGGCCGCGGATCAGGACTTTGAAGATAGCACAGAATTAGTTGAAACGCAATTTTCCACTACGTATGAGTTGGATAGCATTATGCCAGGTGTTCAATTTATGGGTGTGGATGATACTACCATTCAGGCTGGTGAGATATTTGATCTGATGGCTGGTGTTGAAGCTGTGTCTGATATAGGTATGGAACTCCCTGTTGTAATTCAGAATAATGGGGGATTTGATTCTAAAGTTCCGGGTACATATAAAGTCGTATATGCTGTAGCCACAAGGTCAATTTTAGAAAACAGTACGGTAGAGCGGACATTAACGGTTATGCCATTAGCTGAAGGCGACCTAAGCATTATTTCTAATATTCATGGAACAGAGGATGGAAAAACATTAGAGGTGAAGATTGGACAAACTGTATCCGGTATTTTGTCGCTGTCCTATGATTTGCCGGTAGGAATAGACGGAAGAGTGATCAAAATAGCATGGCCTGAGGATACAACAGCCACCAACCCAACTGATAATATAGTGGGTACATATAATGAGGTAATAGATGGTATAAGTTATAAGTGCTATAAGATCAGTGATGGGGCAACTGGGGAGTTGACTTTTGACATAGTATATCAAATTAATTACAGTTTGGAGGGAATAAGAGCAGAAGACTATTTGCGAACAGATGGTCATATGAGGATAGGAAAAATCCAGGTTATCACAACTGGAAATAGCAGCTCAGGTGAGACCCAGCTGGCGGAAACATCCATAGGGCCTCTTGTTACAGAAAAACTTGCAAAGGGTTCCGCTCCTAAGTATGTTTATGGGCAAGCCAAAAAAGCGGTTCCGGCAATCTACGATATGGAACTGTGTTCTACGGGAGAAGAAATCTATCCGTATGCTATTGGAAAACCCAATAATAAGACAACGTGGGAATTTGTAAGCCAAAGCGAAGCTGGTTATAGACCATGGGTAATAAAGAAGATGAGGATATATGCACCTTCACCGTTCACATTCGAACTTGAGGAGCAGGACATTAATAAGGGGGTAACCATAGGTCAAGACGGAGAGGGTGACAATTATGTAGATATTCCAGTAGCTGCTTCTTATAAATATAGTGGGGTGACGCGGCTGCTTGAAAGAATCCGTATTGTTACAAAAAATGGAACGCCTCCAGAGACTGGTACATATACAGCAAAAAATACAGTTATTACATATATGGATTATAATGATGGAGAAGATATAGTTGAAGTAGACCCTTTTATCCAGATTAATGCCAGTGAAATTGCTTTAAATGAAGTGAATTGTTTGAAAATTGAAAGAACCAGAACTGAAACTCTTGACCTGCCTGAGCTTACAGCGAGTTCTTTTGGTGCTTATAAAATTACTAATTGGTTTGAGAAGGTAACTGACAAAGATGGAAAGGTAACCTACAATGTACCGAACAAAAAAGAAAACATAAAGGTGACATTGAGTTATCCCAAAGAATTACAAGCTAATGAATGGAGTATCAGCACGGGAAAGACAGATAATAAGTTTGGGACAGCGGTTGTAGTCGAGAAAGTAGTAATGCATTTGGAATCAGGTGCTACGGTAGATGCTGAAAGATTAAGTAATACCGGATTTGCCAATAATGATTCCTCAAATCCAGATAATAGTCATGTCGAATCGGTGGATATTATATTTAAGGAATTTTATGGAGCAAGTATCAATGTCAATGAAACAGTTTCTACAGGGGCCGTAAATTCTAAAATTAGTGTAATAACCTCAGCCCAGTATGAAGATCAGGTAGTATCACCGAATTATAATATTATTCCTTCTAAATTACCAGTATTAAAAGCAGTAATTACCGGTTACAATTCGTTGGTAACATCAGCTGGAAAAAATGGTGTTGTTGGAGGAGGCTATCAGATTTGTGAGGATGTTCAACATGGGTCGAAAGGATTTAAAGGAACAAACCCTAAAATTATAATAGATGACATAGAAACTCTAAAATATTTTTCAGGGAGAGCAGCTTTTGGAAAGACATTTATTGGTGGAAAAATCAGCTATACAACTTCACGGGGAAGGGTTGGAGAATATGAAGTAACAACCGGGATTGTAGGTCAAATAATCTATGAGTCATTCGTTTCCCTTGAAGATGGAGAAACATTAACAGAGGTTATATTGTCAAAGGAGGGAATTGTACAAACCTGGGATACATTTAATATTGTTACTTTTGAGATGGGGATTCCCTATGCAGAAATCGTAAAAGATTTGCAGCCGGAAGAAAAAAGTGTACAACTAAAATTCTCTGGAAAATGTATTGTTGACGAAAAGGACACGCCTTTTGACTTAAGTGTAGAAAAAACAAGTTTATTAATTGCTGATGTGAGTTTGACTAGAGCGAACCTGGTATCAACATCAAGGCAATATAAAGTGTATCAAGGGGATACAGTGACAATTGATGCCCTTAATGTCAATTTGAGATATGAGTCTCAAAATAAGGGGAGCGCAACTGGCAGGCTCCCGGTAAACTTTGTGACGTATATTAAATTTGAGAATGCAGACAAACTTGCTTTTATGGGTACGTCCGACCCTAATTATAAAACGGAACTAATTACAAAAGGCGGTATTAAATATATTAAGGTATCACAGACGAAAGACATTGATATGTATTTATCTTCAACTTCTATAGTTGGCAATATATCTTACAAATTACCGCCTTTACAATTTATGGCGCTTGCAGGTTCAACGATAGGTACCTATCCAGTTGTAAGTGAAATTTATATGGATGTGGATTCCATGATTCAAAGGCATGATAAAATTTTGGATGAATGGTGTCTTGATGTTTCCTTTGATGCTTTAGTGAAAGATGAATTAAATTTAACAGAATCGGGGGATACGGATAGTCTTCGTATGTGGAAACTAGATACAGAATCGGTGAAATTCACGATTGAGATTATTCAGCAAAGTTTAGCCAGTGTTACTGTCACCCCAGGATTAGAAGAAATATATAGTAACATAGATCTCAAATTTTATCCGACGGGCCGTTGGTATTTGAATGCTATGGCCGGAATAGGGAGTGGATCCAGCGAATTAAAAAATTATCAAATCAATATCCCTATTCCAAAAGAGGGAAAAGATATCACTTATTCGATGGGAGGCTTATCGGAAGAAACGGTATCGGAGTATGATATGTATCTTAGAAATGAGCCAAGGGTGGTAAATCATGGTATTGATACAGATGTGCGTTATCGTCTGGTGGGAGATACTAACTTTATTAGCTCTATGGAAGTTGGAAACCGCTGGGACGAGGTAGATGAATTAAATGTATTGATAGGTTCACTGCCAGCAAAGAGTACGGTTTTAATTTACGTGGACTTAGAGGCAGAAGAGAAAGACAATGTAGGCATTGGGGATAAATATGCTTATATTGCAGCGTCATACAAATATAATGATGGATCTATCCTTTATGGACCAAGGGCAACCTATACTTATCAGGATTTCCAAATTACTGGTAAGAGTTGGATTGATAATAATGAAAATGGAAAATATGATAGCGGTGAGCCATTAAGTAAAGACGCCACTATATCCCTGATTCAAAACGGGACACCCGCGCCAACTGCGAGCTACTCATTTTCTAATACAAATGGGAACTATATATTGAGTACCTATTTATACGAAAATCTTTCATTAAAATTTGAGGATTTTGGAGGAACAACAGAAGGAATTAAACCAACTCTGAAAAAGGCGAATACAAATAGTAGTATATCGGTATTTGAACGAGAGGGAGCATGGACAGCCAGTTTACCGGATTCCTTTAAGGAAAATCAACAGGGATATGATTTAGGGATTGTAAAACTTCCTATCCTTACAGCTAATAATATGCAGGTTGGCTATAAGTCTGAAGCGCAGGCAAATATTACTGTGATAAACCAACCTAATGCACCGTCAGTAAATCAACAAATTATTTATGGAGCCTCAGAAGATACTTCTATTGCTACGGTTAGCTATACAGGCCTAATAAAGGGCCTGAAAGAAAATAGCCTGACTACTGCAACCGCAAGTGTAATAAATAGTCTGGGGGACAAAGTTTCGGTTACCTATCAGATTGCAGTAAGCGATAATAAGGTGCCCATTCTGACGGTTCATCCATGGGTGGCAATCGAAGGAGACAGTATACCAGATTTATGGTATGGTGTCACAGCTGAGGATCCAGAGGAAGAGTATCCAGCGTGGAAAACAATTTTGCTCGGAGCAAACAAATCGTCCCGTTCCATACCGGCAGATAATAAGTTGGTTACGATCTATACAAATGGGGATTACACTGGTGAAATATCACTTAGTAATGCGTTAAGCGCTAATGGGCTCTATTTTGTGCGTTATTCGGTGGAGGACGATAAAGAGAATCTCGTTATGGCAGATACTACATTGACCGTTTTCGGAAAAATGCAAGGCGAAGCTCAGATTGAAAAGCATTATTTTGCGTCTGGAGCGACGGTTCGGGTAGACAATAATGAATTTTATTATCTTGATACAACGGGATCCGTTGTTCCGGTGATGGTACAAGATACAAGCGACTGGATATTAAATGAAGGTGTATTAACTTTAAAGTCTTTGATAGCTACTCATCCTAAGATCAGTGATGTAACAGAAGGAGTGATGGCCGGAGATGGACGAATTTTTGAAGCGGAGTTAAAAGGGACCGTTGATTCAAAAGTAAATGCTATGCCGATTGCGGATTATATTGCTCTGGTAGATGAAGCAAATGTCAGGATTGGCTGGTTGAATGCTGCGGATGGAACCTATAAGCATTATGAATTAAGCGGTTTGGGAACCACAAAGGAAGTTCTTAAAGCAGTAGAGGATGAGAACGGAACTGTGCTGACGGATACTAAGACTGGAACTGGGGTCATTGAGGTTGATACAGGCACCCCCGGAGTTTATCAATATGTGAAGACAGCCGAAGTTTTGGAAGATTATGATAATATAGATGTTTCAGGGAATCCGATAAAAAATACTGCTTCCCAGAACATCAAAGTGACAGTTGTCGGCAAGCCAGTTGTTACGGTTCCGCCTGCCATTTATATTACACCAGATAAGGCTGCAGACGAGACATTTATTAAAAATAAAATTTCAGCGTCCGCAAATTACCATGATGGCACAAATCAGGCGGTAGTAATACCGGAGAATCAAATTCTGTATCAGTTCAATAAGGCAGGTGGAAAAAACACTTCAGTTGATGTTACTGCATGGGGTGGTCGGACGGATAATCTATCTGAACCAGTTCGGGTGAAAATTGTTACTCGGGAAGTGCCTGTTTTAACACTACCGGACATTCATCTTCGGAAAGGCACAGAATATGGCTTGGAGAATTTTATGGACAGGGTACTGACACCAGATGATGAGCATAATGAGTATGTTTATATTCAGAACAATTTAGATACCAATACGCTGGGCAAATTTGAGGCGCAGTATCGGGTATCTGACAACTTGACCGGTGCCAGCGCAACACCGTCTCAGAAAATTTACGTTCATGGAATTCCGGAGATTATTGCTACAGATAAAAGTCTATATGCTCATCAGTCTACAAGTGAACAAGCACTGATCGATATTGTGAAATTGAGTGCAAAAGCTATAGTAGAATACACCAAGGCGGAGGGAACAACGGAGGTTAAGACAATCCCGGACAATGAACTCAAATATGAAGTTACAGATTATGTAGCTGGAACAGCCGGGAGGTTTAAAGTCACAATTACTGCAAATGACAAGGATTATGTGCCAGCGGGCTTAGCGCCAATGCAGGTGACGAAAGAGGTCTATGTAGATGTTGCGGATCAGATGTTTAATGTAACATTCACTACGAATAGTGATAACTTCCATGATAGAGGAACTATAGATGGTGGAGTAGCCCCTGTTGTGAAGCCCACGATTTATGGATGTACAGCAATAATTGTCTCGCCGGCAGCGAATGAAGGTTATCATTTTGATGGGTTTAAGACTCTCAGCGGGATGAAAGCAACTCAGAGACTTACTTTAGGCGATGGAACCGTGATTGCGGCAGGAAGCGAGATACCAGTTGGAACAATTCTATCGATCGAGCAGGTACAGACCATTGAGATTTATGCTAATGCAGAGTTCCAGGCGTATTTTAGTTCCACTCCGGTTCTGGATGGAAGGGATATTAAACTCTATGTTGGTGAGACGTATAATCAATCTGACTTGGGTATCACAGTAAGTGATTTAGATGGAGATGCTAAGGGCATAGTTGTAGATGACAGCCATGTGGACACAAGCAAAGCCGGAACATACCAGATCAAGGTTGAAGTAGAGGATAGTGATCAAAATCATGCAGAAGAGTATATGTATGTTCAGGTTTATGGAAAAACAAAGTTGGAAGGCTATACACCCATCCATATGAGAAAAGGACAGGATTTGAGTGACGAACAGCTAAAGGGTGCAATTAAGGCAGTATATGAGGCGCCACCGGCAGTTCCGGATAGCCCATGGAGTGAAACGAGCCAGCCGGCAGTTCTGACAGAAATTCCGTTTACTATGGAAGGTACGGTAAATACACAAGAGATTGGCCTAACGAAACTTTCTATAAGCGCTGAAGGGCAGATTGAAGGGCACGAAACGGATGGTCAGGCAAGTGCTGTACAGGATGTATTTGTACATGGAAATCCTATCATAACAGCAGATGATGGATCTTTATATACCCACCAGTCTACAGATAAAATGGTCCTGATTAATTTAATTAAGCAGAATGCAGCAGCGTCTGTTTACTATGTAGAGCCCAATGGCTCTATCAGAACAGAGACCATATCTGCCGGTAAGCTGAACTATGAGATTAAGCCGGAGGAGAATTATCAGGTACAGACAGAGGGAACCTATAAGGTTACGATAAGTTTTAATGATACAGAGTATGTACCGAATGGCCTCCAGCCGGTGGATACAGAACTTTCAGCAGCAGTAATTGTAAGTAATAAAGCATACTCGGTGAAATTTAGTATTAATAATGATATGAATCACCACAAGGGAGACTATGAAGGGGGAACTTCTGAATTTAATACGAATGCAATACATGGTAACCCGGTTGGAAGAGTTCCAATTCCGGTTGAAACGGCAGGATATCACTTTGATGGATTCAAGGTTCTTACAGTATTTACAACCACAGATGATATACAGTTAAGCGATGGAAGTACCATATCTGCGGGAGTGCAGATACCAGTGGGAACAATTCTTACACCTGCTCAAATTGAAAACTTAAAAATTTATGGTGACTTAGAGTTCCAAGCATATTTTAGTGCTACGCCGGTTATAAGTGGTGAGAATTTAGTTCTTTATGAAAAGGAGGAGTACAAACAGGATAAATTACATATTGAAATATCTGATTTAGACCAGAATGCACAGCTACCAGTAATTGATGATTCACATATCGATACTGATGTAGCAGGAACTTATCAGGTAAAGATTACAGTTGATGACACGGACGGAAATCAGACGGAAAAGTATCTATATGTTCAGGTCGTAGGCAAAACAAAATTTACTAATATTCCTGATTTACATATAAGGAAAGATTCTACTGTTACGGAAGAACAGCTCTTGGCGAATGTAACAGCTGCTTATAATAAGCCGGAGGAAATTCCAGAAGAACCATGGACGGAAGTAAATAAGGTAAATAATGGCCATGCAGCGATTACTACAGTAGTGGAAGCACATTCTTTCGATGTGGTAAATACGGATACTGTTCAGAAAACAAAAATAAATCTTTCAGCGCCTGGAATGATCCATGGCCGAGAGATGATAGGAAAAGTTGACGCTGAACGAAATGTTTACATTCATGGATTACCAGTAATCATGGCTTATGATAACGGTATCTATACCCACCAGTCCACGAATGCCGCTATCTTGGAACAGATTGTGCAGACGGGAATGGGAACGTTGGAGCGGGATGCTGCAAACGCATATGTAGAATATGTTCAGCCAGACGGAAGTATTAAAAAGGTCAAAATAGACCCCAGTAAAATAACCTATACGGTTAACCAGTTTGTGCCATTAACAGCAGGTGACTACACTGTTAGTGCTAAAGTTGATGATTTTAGCGTTATAGCGCAGGCGCAAGCTCCGGATTTGTTATACGTGACTGGAGAAAGGAACGTAAAGATAGTAGTAGCTGATAAAATGTATTCCGTTATGTTTGAGATGGGGGAGCATGGTGGGTTAGAAGACCCAGCTGAATCCGTCACAACAGTTGCACACGGAAAGAAGGTAACATCCCCCAAACTGGCACCGGAGGAAGGATATACATTAGATTACTGGGTGGACGAAACGGGGAATAGGATTCCTGATTTATCCAGTGTCGTAATAACTGAAAACCGTAAATTTACCGCTGAATTCAAGTTAAAAGAATTTACAGTAAGATTTATTGGAAAGAAGGATCGTGTTATTAAGACGGAGATTGTAAAGTATGGACATGACGCAACTCCACCGACGGAAGATAGAGATGTAAAGAGTAACCGATTCAATGGTTGGAGCACAAGTTATACGAACATAACTGAAGATACGGATATTTATACAACCTATTGGTCAAAGTCAGGAGGCGGTGGACCAAACGGTGGAGGAGGTTATGTACCATCAGGTCCAGGCATGAATACCACGATTACAGATCCTGGTGTACCCAAGAATCCGTTTGAAGATTTGGTAACGATAGGAACGAATCCCGTGCCTGCAGGCAATATGGATATTCCCGTATATACTGGTTTGCCAAAAACTGGTGATGTATCGGTTGGAATTAAAGCTAATGTAGGCTATCAGGCAACTCTTATTGATGGAACCAGAGCTCTTTCAGAGGATGAACCGTTAGTAGGCCAACCGAGTGGCAACTTGATCCACGTTTTTGAAGATCATGTTGATTGGAGAAAGTGTATTCTGCACATTATTCTGCTAATCATATCTGCGCTGGAAGGGATTTTCTATATTTTTAAGCGTAAAAAAGATAAGCGGATACTGGACAAGTTGAGAAAAGAACTTGGAGAGGAGGATAAATAGGTGTTTGAGGGATACAACTTGGGAATCTGTAGATATGATTTACCAGCATTTATCTTGTTAATTGTTATTCTGGCAGTGATTCTTATTCATAATCACAAGTTTAAGAAAAAGCGTGATGAATACCAGAAGGAAATTGAAGTGAAAGAGAAAGCATAAAAAGTGAGACGGGGCCGGATTATACCTGACCCCGTCTCAATCATTATTAAAGTTAGTATTGAATTCCGCTACAACGGGAGCTTTAAAGAATTATTGAGCGTACATGGATCTCATTTGAGGCCATTAAATGAGATTTTTCTCTCCCCATGATTTAATATATTCCCTTACTAGCATAAAGCTTTTTCCCAATTCAGTTAAAGAATATTCAACTTTGGGAGGTATTTCCTTATAATCAAGTCTTGTAATAAATCCAGTCGCTTCGAGTTCACGGAGCTGATTAGTTAGGGATAAGCTAAATCATGATGATGGGTTCCATATTGACGATACCTGTATCCGATATGGTATCTGCCAAAAAGTTTGTCCGAATCAAAACATTGTTTTAGAAAACGATTCGTTGAGTTTTCGACATCGGTGTGATCATTGTGTAGCCTGTATTAATAACTGCCCACAAAGTGCAATACAGTGGAAGAGAAGTACAAAGAAACGAGCCAGGTATAAAAAACCAGGCATTTCTGTTAAAGAAATTGTGGCAGAAATGCAGAAATAGATTAATTGAACAAGTGGGGTCAGATTTTTGGCTCCATTTTTATTTGGATTATAGTTTAAATTTTTCTCAGTTAGGGGAACCTTTTTGAAATAATTTCTATCTTATACATAAATGTGAAATTGGAGGAAAAGAGCATGACGTGGTGTGATCGAGTAAGAGGAAAACCGAAAACGGTATGTAAAAAGTTGAATTGGAGGTAGAGATGAAGAGAGTTTTATTCGTTATTACAGCCTTTATGCTGCTCCTTTGTGGCTGCAAATCAGCAGAACCGGAGCCTCAAGCAATCGTGAAAGTGTATACCGCGAAAACAGAGCTTGGAGAGGGTTTGAAATTAGAAGAAAAATGGACGATTGAAGGGATGGATAATGATTATTTAACCAGGACTACTATGATCTATACATATTTTTTTGATGATTTAGAAGCTTGGGATAGCTATTTGACGGAATTAAAAGCAGTGCTGGATCAGAGAATTAGCGAGTTGCAAGGACCACAAGGAAGTCGCTATATTATCATGGAATATAAAATGGATGGAAATCTTCTCGTGGTTTCAGAGGTTACAGACTACGAAGCAGCCAGTAAGAATGATGAGGCAGTTATGCGGAATGACAAAATTGAGTCGGGAGAGTATTATTCCATGTCAAGGTTGTGTGAAAACTTTGACCTTCAAAAATATACGCCTCAAGATTAACATACAGACATCCAATACTGTAATTACTGGTATTGAATGGAAGAGGAAAAAGATATGCGATTGAAACCTACTGGAGAAGTGGAAATTAATGTTGGGGTGCTGGTAAATGATAATGAGGTATTATGGGAATTTCGGGAGTTCTTGGTTGGACTAGAGGCCGAATCAGATTACAAAATCAGTATGATGTTGGCTAAGGATCAGGGAACAACTTTGCGGGTAATGTCATTTATTCCGGGAGGCTTTGATATCATGATTGTAGCGGGCCGGTTACCCAGTATTGCTTATTCCGCATTTGTAGATGAGGCTTTAAAATGCAACGCTGACGTAAGGATTCTGTTTCAAGGCGATATTGAAATGGAATTTGCAGATGGTCTCTTTCCGCAAATTATGTTTGTGCCAAACCGATCCAGATTGAAGTTATTAGCAAAGGAAAAGATAGGTTCCCTAATAGCAGAAAAATTGATAAATGAGGAGAAAGGAAATGAATAAGAAGGAATTTATTGAAAGCACCTCTAAGAAATCTGGCTAAACCTATCGGTAATCTGAATAAGTATCGAACGGCTTAATATAACGATAACGAATGAGCTGGTAAACGAGAGGTTTGTTTGACCGGATTTTGGACTTTAGCTGTGCATAAAAGAGCAGGACGCCAAGGAAGAAAATCTAAGACGCAGCTGTGATTGAAATAATTGAGGTGACAAATGTATATTTTTATTACAAGTTTATGCCTGGTTATATTGGGGGGTGATGTATGCCTGATACTGTCAAAGAGAAAGTTTACAACAACGATAGAGAACGAATTGGCAGATCAGGAACAAATTGAATATCTAAAAAATTGGAATCAGGAAAGAGGCAATAGGATAAAACAGAAGAAGAGGTAGGGAGCGCTTTCCTATCTTTTTCCGCATATAGATGTTCTAAAGCTGATATAAAGAGAAGGGAGTAGCAACGTGTATATGTGGGCTAAGAAAAATTTAGGAAGATTTTTTCTTCTGCTGGTGGTAGTAGGTCAACCTCTTATATTAAGTGGATGTCATAAGGCGGAGAAATTGAGCGGCTATAATATGCCACCTCCAGTTTTCAAAATAGAAGCAGAAAAAAAGGTGATTCCACAAGAAGAGGAGCGGAGTGAGGATATAGATTATTCTGATTTTAATAGGCTTTGCAGAATTAATCCAGATACAGTTGGCTGGCTTTTTATTCCTGGAACTAAAATTAATTATCCGATTGTCCAGACAACAGATAACGATAAATATCTGCATACTGGTTTCAATGGGGAAGATAATGTGGCAGGAACCATTTTCCTTGACTATGAAAGTGATTCTGATTTAATGGGAAAAAATAATATTCTTTATGGGCATAACATGAAGAACGGTACGATGTTCCGGGACTTAGTACAATTTAAGAATAAAGAATTTTTTGAGGAACATAAGTATTTTCAAATTTATACAATGGATAGAGTCATAAGCTTAAAAGCTATTTCTTGCTATTATGGAAAAGCTGACGCGGGTATACGACAGACTAAATTTAATAGCCAGGAAGAGTATGAGGTATTCATAGAGAGTGTTATTAAAAAGTGCGAATATGCGGAAATTCCGGACAAGCCAGTAAAATCAATCTATACACTTATTACATGCAGCTATGAAATGAATGACGCAAGGACGTACTTGATAGCAGTGGAGGAATGACTTTAGGGGGAGTTATTGTTTGAGGTACTATTCGTAGATACTTATACTGCCGTTAAATTTATTACAAGAATTACTTAATACATTAAATAAATCACCAATATGTGATACTATTATAAATATAGAGATAAATTATTTTAGGAGGCGGTTGGGTGGAGAATGTGGGTAAGAAACAGGCAATAAAATTAGGAATACGTATTGGCGCTATATTTTTAACAGCATTATGCAGTTTAATTATAGTTGCTTATTATGTGCTATCCCAGAACCTCCATGCCTACCTGTCTGACTATACAATTAAACTTGTTCAGGCCATGGTAAATCAGGGTGTCACAATGGTAGAGTATGAGTTACAGGCTGGGCGAGGAGAAGCAGCCATATTAGCTCAAGCGTTTCAGGTACCAGCTTCTCAAGATCAGGAGATAGAATTTCCAGATGTGATAGCGATGGATTATAATGAACTTCGGATCGTTTATGTTTCTGAATATGGATCAGTAGCTTCAGATGGACGGCAAAGAGATATAAGTAAACGTCAAGATATTGTTGCAGCATTTGGGGGAGAAACAGCAGTTTATGGACCATACTATAATGAGGAACAGGAGTTTGCAATCTGTTATTCTGCACCGATCAAGCGGGCGGGTAGAGTGGTAGGGGTGCTATGTGTCGAGAAGGACGGCTATCATTTCTGTGATTTAATTGAAAGTCTTCAATTTGTAGATTCTGGTGAGTCGTATATTATCAATTCTGAAGGTACAGATATTGCAGTTAGTAGACAAGAACATATTGACTGGGTAAAATCGGAATATAATGCAAGAAAACTTTTGGAGTTGGAGGATAGTTTTGAGACACGGTCTGTTTTAGAATTAGAGAATCGTGGTCTGAATGGTGAAGAAGGGGTTGGCACTTATTATTGGGAAAATAGTCTCTGTTATGTTGTCTATGCCCCGATTCCTTCTGTTAATTGGGTAATGCTTGCGGGGCTCCGAGAGGAAGAGATTGTATCAATGACGCAATCAACACTTTTTTCAGCAATATCTAGTGGACCGACATTGAATATTTGTATTGGTATATTTCTTATTCTGACAGCATTGGTTATATATTGGATTATTTCTAGTATGAAGAAAAATGCCGAGATTAATGAAAAACTTGAGATAATTGCCAATCATGACGCTCTTACTGGTCTTTTAAACAGACGTTTCCTTGAGACAAGCTTATCAGAGCTATGGAAGTATCCGATTAAGGTCCCCAGTCAAGCAGCCGTTTTTATGATTGATATCGACAATTTTAAAAAATATAATGATTTATATGGGCACCCACAAGGCGATGTTTGCTTACGACGTATAGCTGTTATACTAAAAAGGTTTTTTGATGACTATGAGGGTGACGTAATTCGTTATGGTGGTGAAGAGTTCGTAGCAGTTGTTTTTTCCTTGGATAGGAAAATTGTGAAGGGATTAGGTGAAGAAATTTGTCGTAAGGTTGTAGAAGAAGGGCTCCCCAATGGGCGAAATAGTATGGTAACGGTTAGCGTTGGTATCTGTTATGTAGAGACCACATTAAATATAACTCTTAGCGAATGCATTAATATCGCAGATAATGCTTTATATCAGGCTAAGGATAATGGGAAGAATACATCCGTGCTCATTACTGGAAGTTAAATTACCCCTTAGGCTAATTGGAAGGGATATGCCGCCTTATCATAGAGCTTGGGCAGGACTTGCAGATCGCGATAGGATATGATGTAATCTGTGTGGCGGACAATGTGACCAGATAGGAGATCTCACTTTCCAAGATTGTTCAGTTTCGAAGAGAGAGTCGTGATTTACTTTGAGTGTTGGTGCCGGTGTAATGCATGAAAATGAAGTGATACAAATGAGATATATAGATGGCGCGATTGAGGGGAGCTATTTTTATGATACGTTCAAGGCTACAGGTGTGCAAAGAACATCACCAGGAGCTGATGGCAAAAGTGAAACAAATACGGGAAAAGAAATGAGGTGAAAAGTGCCAAAAGTATTTTTTATCGGGGATGTAGCTTTGGCTGAATATTATCAGGCAGATTATTTCCCTAAAATTAAGGAGCAGGTGTTTGTACATACATTACCAAGTCAGGTAGATGGTTCGATTGCTAACACAGCCTGTGCGTTTGCTGCTCTGAAACATGAGCCGTATTTTTTGACCGCGTTAAATTCCGGAGCGGTTACACAAACTTTGATTCAGAAATTAAATGGGGCCGGAATCAATACTGACTATATGGTTTACAATAATCAGATTTCGGACGCAAAGTACATTATTATTTTAGCAGAAGATGAGCACATGGTCTTTATTCCAACGCTGTCTTTGCAGAAAATTGAGGTAGATGAAGAAACCGTAAGGGCGTTGTGTGAGAGCGATTTCATCTTTACTAATTTTTGTGAGTTACGTCCGCTTTGTTGTGGGAACCAAACGGTTTTCAGGGTGTTACAACGTATTAAAAACGGAAAAACTCAAATCTGGTGAGATCTGGAATGTGGCAACCTAAGCGATGAGGAGACAAAGTTGTTTCCATATGTGGACGTGGTTTTCATTAATGAAAAAGGCGCTAAGAATCTGGAACTCCGTTTTGGAGCAACTTGGCATTCCATACTGTTTGGGAAGGGAGTCTGGCTTATTGTTATCATAAAGGCAGGGGAAGGCTGTTCTCTATATCAAAAAGACAACAGTGAGATTGATGTTGAGGGAATACCTGTAAAAGCATGTGATGTTACGGGGGCCGGCAATATATTTTGTAGCAGTTTCTTGCATGCTTTTACCAGGTGCCGTGATTTGAGGATATGTGCAGAATTTGCTAATTACGCCGTGGCAAGAGCAATAACCGGTATGGGGGTAAGATACGGTGCAGCTGACGGAAAGGAACTTCTAAATTTTATCAAAAGACATGGCGGAGAAAGTGAAAAATATAAGATGTTTATATAATACAGGGAGGTCGTCATATGGGGAATGACGGATATTGACTATTATCTGCAGTGGCTTCTGTTTAATATGAGCGGAATGAGAAGTGTATAAAGGAGAGAAGGCAAAATAAAAGCCCAAAGCGCTTAGTATAAACGTTTTGGGCTTTTAAAGATTTACTTTATGAAGAAGGAATATGATCAATATCTATAGTGTCTTTGGAAACAAGCAACCAGGTATCTGAATGTGACATGCTGTTCCAGGTTACATCTATGTATTCCCAGTCCTGATCTACATAGACCCGATTCCATATATGGAGCTTGCTATCAACGTATCCACGGATATTTTCACATCTAATGCCAGAATAACAACAAATTGCATAGAAAGCTCTTGTGTATCCATTACAGGTAGATGTACCTTCAACCACATTGAAATAGCAGCTTGTCTTTTGCAGCGTTTCATCGTAGGTAGCATTAGAGGCCACCCAGTTATTGGCCTTTACAATTTTTTCACGATCAGATAGGCCACGGAGGGATTGACTGAAATCGTATAATCTTTCTTCTGTCTCTAATTGCATTTCGTAAATTTGTTTAGGATCATTAAAATGAATATGTAAATTATATAATTGACTTCCGGAAGTAGTTGGGGAACAGGAAATTTTTAATTGTCCGGTATAGTCGTAATATTGATATATGTACTTGCTAAACGCTCTAGCTTCGTCTTCAGTCCCCACAAAACCAGGAACTGTTATCACGGCTGATTCATGCCCAAGTGATGGTAACGTGGAGTATATTTGATTGAGACAGTATTCATATTCGGGATTATAGTTTTCTGTTTTTTTGGTAAATGTTTGGTGCTCAGCTGGTACTTCGGGGAATGTGGCGGCATGTGCAGTAATAACAGGGCCATAAAGAATCAGGCAAATCAACAGGCATATTGGCCATAAATATAATGAATGTACATTATCTTCTGTAATCAAATTATTCATAGTATTCCTTTCTGCTATTTAGAAGCTTGCTTGAACTGATACATAGCGGAGTCTGCAGAACTAATAATTGTTTCTGCCGTCATTTCGTTATTATCGTAGGGTACCTCTATAATTCCATAGCTGAAACTTACATCATAGGGGAGCACAGATTGGGATAACAGAGAGGCACTATGATATAGCCGCTCCATTTTTTTATCAGCCTGTTCCTTAGGACATTTTAGGAGTAGAACTACAAATTCGTCCCCTCCGATTCGGGCAAATATATCAGTATCTCGT
>JAGZXV010000017.1:47793-55029 GCA_018378255.1 Clostridiaceae bacterium
CGTCTTTTATCAGGTCTACAATAGTCATGATATATTTGTCTCCTTCTGCATGTCCGTAAGTGTCGTTCACTTTTTTTAAATGATTGATATCGATATAACAGAAAGAGAAGGCTGCACCAATCTTCAAAAGCCGATCCACATTTTCCATTAGATACCTACGATTAAAAATACCAGTGAAGGTATCTTTGTATGCTAGATCAGAAAGACGTTTTTCATCTTCCCGCTCTTTGGTAATATCTTCAATTATGTAAGCGATTCCAGGCATTCCTCGCCATTCTAAATGAAAAGAATTGATAAAAAAGGAAAGGTTATTGCCGGGGTCACAAATTTCTTGAGTACCAAGTAGTTTTCCGACTTTTTTAATTAAGTTGAGATAATATTTAATTTGAGGTTGGTTAACCATATCTGTATAATCATTGTTCTCTAAAACGTAAGGGATTTTATTGCAATAAAGTAACTCTTTTGTATCTGGATTAAAAACAAAAATCCATTCTTTACGTCCATTCATCAGGTTAATCAGCAATTCGTTATATCCTAAAAGCTGTTCCGCTTGTATTTCTTTTTCACGTGCATACTCTTTTAAAAGGGCTTCACGGTCTTTAAGCTGTATAATCATCTGATTAAATGCTACAGAAAAATCTCCAAGATAATCAATGTGTTGAGAGTAGTCCCCACCGGCAATCTGTTGTGCCTGCCAAGTTAGATGATTTAGGTTAGCATGTAAATTTTTTAGGGGAGCACAAAACAAATTTTCTTTTGGTGGAAATTTAACAGATAAGTTGCCCATGGACAACTCATTGGCATAGCTCTTAAAACATTCAATGGATTTTGCCAGATAAACAAGTCCTTCCCCTAATTGATACAGAATGGGATCTGAAGTATTCAAGTCAGGTCCGTTTAAAGGTATATCATTGGGTATAAACATAATTTTTCGTAAATAATCTAAAAGTTCTTTCGTATCAGTCATGGCCCTCTCACTCTTTAATATGGGCGTCAAAACGACAAATTCTATCACCCAATGCCCAACAGTTGATTTCAGTAGTTTCATAAGTTTTATTAAAATATAGGGATAGAAGTCCTGAAACAAAACCTTCATCAAAATTACATACGGCCTCCCCCATAATTGGAAGCCCGGAGCAGTCAGCGTCTTCTGCGATGGTTAGAATAATCTGTCCGGTTCTTTCATTCATCATTTCTACACGCAAGATTCCGATTTTGTATTCTTCTAATTTTTGTTGAAGATTGGCAATAAATTGTCCAATGGGAAGCGTCAGATTTAAATATTTTTTTGCAAAATAAGTGCCTGCTGTTCGGCCGCTGGCTCGAAAGAGTTCGATTGCAGATTCTTTACCATAATGTAAAATAAGTTCTTCTTTCAGAGAATATTGAAATAGACGATAAACCAACACGGGTATATCAGTGCCCATATGGATTCGTTCATTTGTATAGTCTCCTAAAAAAGCCTCCAGGTTATTTTTGTAGGTAGGAATCGAGAAACAGTTATTTTCCATAGTCAACCTCTTTAGTATTTTTCTTGGTTTTATATACTTCGGAATTTTTATTTGACAACAAGATACTAATTTAGATAAAAAGGTTCCCATTAGGAAAGAATAGAAATAAAAATGTTTTTAGTTGGAACCTTTTATGGTTTTTTTATATCTTGTTAATAAGTATCCATTCATTGTTGAGTTGGATTTTGATAAGTATAAAACAAAGGAGGAGACACATGATTCTAACTGATAATGAACCAAAGAGTTTAGAGATGGGATATTATCCAGCTTCCGACACATATGTTTTAATGCGTTTTGAGTGCCATGAAAAAAATTTAGAAGGTGAATTCAGAAATTTATATGTGGAAGAAAGCGAGAAATTTAACAGTATTTCAGAATTTATTTACAAGTTGGAACTGATGTTAGAACAAATCAATGTTCCTAAGGCAACCAACTGCTGTAGAAAAGGATGGGGGGATCCGATTAAGTTTAAGTGTGGTGATGACAGCGCTGTTCCTCCAAAACCCATGAAATTTCTCGAAACCCCTTCGATGGCTGAAATAGGTAAGAGTGGACAATTTTTTTTAATACATATCAGATATCGATGCAATTCCAGTTGGCAGGGAGAGATACGATGGCTACGAAAGAATTGTACAATGATGTTTAGAAGTGTTTTAGAATTAGTGATGGTACTACAAAGTACGGTAAATCAGCAATATACATCTGAGTTATAAGTATTTAATATTTTTAATGGTGTACTTTAGCATATGCGAGAGAGTTTTTAAAGATACAATTACAAAAATATAACTTTAGCTCTTTAAAGAGTTGGGGTAAAAAAGCACAGACCAATCGGGCACTGTGCTTTTTTTGCACTTTAAAATCGTGTGATTTTTTTGAAAGGTATTATACTCGGGGACCACCACGACTTTATGTTTCATTTCGCAATTTTTACGAATTGGAGGATAAAGTGTGGGAGACGCGAAAAAAGAATATTATATTTATGTGCAGGGGGAACAGGTAGCTGTTTCTCGTGAAATATATTGTGCATATTATGAAGAATATGATCATGAACGGTACTTAGATAGAAGAGGGCAAAAGCGTGAGATTTCCTTTGATTTATTGCAGGAACAGGGGAATCTCATTAATTTTGTTGGCTTATCAGAACACTCTATGGAATATCAGATGATAGAAAAGGAGCGCATGGCTCTGTTGTATCAGGCGCTCAAGCAACTGGACGCTGAAGAGAGATGGTTGATTGACAAATTATATTTTGACGAGTGTTCCGAAAAAGAGATTGCATTAATTTTAGGAATTTCACAGCAGGCAGTAAGCAAGAAGAAAAAGAAGGTATTGAAAAAGCTGGGGATTATCCTGAAGTAGTTGCAAAATGCTGCTCCTTAGTTTCTGGGAGCAGCATTGTTTGAAACAGCGATGGTAAATTATTTTTGCTAGAATTTTTCACAGAACGGTTGTACAAAACCAATCCGATTGCCTTATTAAGTAGGGGGATATACGCAAGCATAGGTCCTGGAATTATTTTAAGGAGGAATTATTTTGAGAATTTACAAAGGAGATATTTATTATGCGGATCTCAGTCCGGTAATTGGAAGTGAACAAGGAGGAGTACGGCCGGTATTAGTAATACAAAATGATATAGGAAATTTTTATAGTGAAACGACTATTGTGGCAGCGATTACCAGTAGAAGGGGGAAAAATAAGCTGCCTACTCATGTTCCGATTTTTTGCTATGGCCTTGTGCAAAATTCGTTTGTATTGCTTGAGCAGGTACGGACGATTGACCGAAGGCGAATTAGAGAGTACATAGGCCACCTGTCGGCTGCTGATATCCTACGGGTAGACCGTGCTGCAGTTATAAGCTTAGGAATTAATATTCAGTTATAGTACGGACAGGGGCCCAATATAAAATTGGAGGTAAGTGGAGTGCAAGTTGATTGCCAAAACAACAGAAAAGAAGTAGTAGATCTGGTTATGTACGACGACATATTATTTGTCCTGTTTCATGAAGGAAGTATACGTGGTGTTGATATGAATCGCTTTTTGGATTCAGCACAAGGGAACGTATGCCTGTTTACCCCTGAGGAACTGTATAACGCAGGAGTCGCGGTATTTTGTGTGCTGTGGGATGGGGCCGGCAAATTGTTAAGAGACGAAATTACTTTGAAAGAAGACGGAATTTATGTTCGCTATGGTGGTAGAGTCCATAAATCGCTTAACACTTTGTATCATGAAAGTATGCTGGTAGAATGCTACAGGCTATGGCGTTGAATTGTACCAGAGGGAACCCATGCAGTATTTAGATAAAAAGGAAGTAGGACAAAGAATCCGCATGCTGCGTAAAAAGAGGAATATGACACAGCTTCAATTAGCGGAATTTCTGAATTATACCACAGAGCGTCAATTGCAACGTATAGAGAGGGGAGAAACAGGGTGCTCCATTGACAAACTTATGGAGATTGCTCAGATATTGGGGACAAGTACAGATTATCTTTTATTTGGTAAAGAGCAAAAGGAGGGTAGCCATTCAGATCAGTTTGAACGCCTGTTTAAAGGAAAAACAAATGCAGAACGTGAATTTGCATATCGTCTGGTAAAAGCGGCTCTGGAATGTTTACGGCAGCTCTTTTGATCCCGGCCTTGTAAATGAGTTGCAAGGTGTCAACTAAATCATATGGTAAAGGAAAGGAGTCGGATTTATGAGACTCCTTTCTAAAATGGTGGATGAAAGTTATCATAAATTCGTTTTAAATTAAGAGGGAACTTTTTTAATAAAATTGTGCTCTTAATAGAGCTCAGGCTGGATACGGTAATAGGATACTTTTATATATTTTAATGAGATAAGACAGAAGTAAAGGAAAAGCAAGGATAGCAATTAAAGAATCAAATTCCTTAAAGGTCCCTTTATTGCTGTATACGGTATACAATCTAAGCGGAGGTGGGGCAAATGTCCTGTTGATTGGGGCAGGAAGATTTATTTCAAAGGAGAAAAAAATGATTACTATGAAAAGAGCGTTTTCTTTTACAGCCTTGTTGTGTATCACAACGTTATGTGCCTGTTCCTCAAAGGAATGTGGTACAAAGGAAAGGCCGGCTAGTATAGGGCAGACCATGTATTATGAAGGTTCGGAAGCAATAAAAGAAAAAAATCGTTTTACGGCAGAAATAACATTGGAGGATGTTGTTCGTGGGGAGGTGGCCCAAGACATCTTTGCGGCCGCAGGTGGCTATGCAGATTACCATGACGCGCTGGAACTCGATGAGGAAGAAGAGCTTATGGTTGCAAGATTTACAATAACACTTACTGATGTGCAGGATAATGCTAAAGTAAATATAGGGGATCGGGACGTAAGCATGTTCAATCTTGTCTCCGAAGATGGGACGAGCTATGACTATTTTAATCAGCGGAGCTATATAGATAGTAATTTATTTGAAAATGCTGAAAAGGGAACAACCCAGACAGGGGCTTTGTTTTTTATTGTGGATAAGGACGATAAAACCCCCTCGATTGTTTTCCTGCCGAGTGTCAAGGAAGGGATATGGTTTAAGACAAATCTAAACGAGGATGATAAAGAAAAAGTTGAGAAACCCTTGTCGGCAGCTGACTGGCTTGACGCAGATGGGAAGTCACCAGTATATGCAGGAACCTTTAACACTCCATTGCCAATAGGAGAGTTTGGGTATATGAAGTGCCATTCCAGTTATTTTGGTGATTATGAGATTGAATTGAGAGTCAACGATGTACTTAGGGGAGAGAGGGCAGAAGAACAACTTTATGCCTTAAACATATACAGTATAGAGGATCAGGAGTTACTAGAGGACCAAGAGTATATAATGGTTCATGTGACGGCTAACGTACCTTCTGCCAATATGCTCGATGACGATTTATTGATTATAGATTCGATGGATTTTGGAGTCATAAACAGTAAAAGTGGTGAGGCGTATGATTATGAAAATGTTTTATTTATGAGGCCTCATGATCTTTGCGGTATTGCGCCAGGGGGGACTGCTACAGGCTGGATTGGTGCAATCATTGATAAGGATGATGATTCCCCTATGATGTATTACCAAAGTCGTGATGATAAAATGCTCTATTATAAGTTGGATGAGACATACGATGTGCCAGATGAAATTACATCTTACCATCCCAGTCGAGATTTCGTAGAGAATCCAATCAGAGATGTTAAGCGAAAAAAAGGAGATTGGAAGAATCCATATAAAATGGGGGAAATAGTCGCGTTGAATTATGCTCCTGAACATGTTGACAAATTGTCTTCTCCGTTTTCCGGTCATATTTGTGTTCAGGAGGCCTATAAGGGAGAATTGGCCGAGAGATTTATAAATTCTACTTTTTATAGGGCAGAGCCGAATATGGAATTGATTGTGTTAAAGGTGGCAGTTGATGTTGAGGAGGTAGAAGGAGATAAAATTCCTAAATTTGACGCATATAACTATACAATACTATCTGGTCAGGGCGGACAAGTGGTAATTGGTTCATTATATCCAGATACTCTCAAAATAGATGGAATAGAAAAGGTTTATCCTGGTGGGATGACGGAGGGGTATGTTGCCTTTTTGGTTCCTAAAGGGAGTGATCATCTTGTAATGACCTATGGTGATGTATATACTGGTCTGGATAATGAAGCATGGATTAATTTGGAGTTTACAGATTCTATTCCGGAAGATGTGGCAGAGAAACTTGAAGATGAGGAAACATGGCCTGAATTAGGAAATGACGAAGTATAATAAAAATCTATTAGCACAATGGGGCTTTCAATTTAACGAAGAGGAATCAATCTTACAGGAGGAGTGGTTATTATGCAAGAGTTTAATAGTTTCATTACTTTACTAGGACAGGAGAGCTTAGGCAAAGCAATTCCCGTTATCACTGCTTTAGGAGGCTTGGTAGTGATGATTTTGCGGTTTATGTTCAAGGTGATAAATACTCAGAACATGAGCGAAATTGAAAAAGTATTTATGAATCGGACACAAAGGACAAAAATGAAGCTTATGGATATATCCATTGTTGTCAGCGTGTTTTGGATACTGAATGTGGTTTTTATGCTGATTCATGACGATATGGTTGATGTATTATTGGCATTGGCTTTTATTGTCAGTCTTTTTCTCGTAATGGTATACTGCGTTTACAGAATTTTACATTTCGGCTGGTGCAAGTTGAAAAAAACAGATGAGAAATGGAAATGTAGTGATTTTATGGAACAAATGCTATTTGTAAGCGAATATCTAATAGGTGCAGAAGTTGGGAAACTAACATATTACAATAGCACACAGGGGTTATGGAAAGGCCTCCTGGTTTGTTTGGTAGCAGCGTTAGCGGTATCGGTACTAATGGTAATTTCTAGTTCGTTTTTAGAAGATGGTCCCAGTAGAGTATATTTTTACGGCAGAAGAGGTAAGCGGATCTATATTTATTTTAAGTTAAAAAACGATATTTTGCTCTGTGGAGATAATAAGGATATTAAGCAGGCGAAGGTAATTTTGATGGATTTAGATAGTTTCAAAAAGCAGAATCGTAAATTAATTATAGATAAGCCGAAAAAAGTTAATAACTGATAAATCTTTACATAAAATATTTTGAAAAACATATAGCTACCAAAATACACCGTTCGACCCTCCAGTTTGCACCGTTTAGTTTTTAGACTAGATGTCTTATTATATAGTTGCAGGTCATTAAAAGGCCGGCAGGAATTTAATAGGACATGCATATACG
>JAGZXV010000272.1 GCA_018378255.1 Clostridiaceae bacterium
GGTATTTAACCTGCTGATGTTTTTTCTGGGATTGTTCGTACTTGGAAAAGCCTTTGCGGTGACCACTCTGATCAGCAGTTTTTATTATCCGTTTATCCTGGGACAGCTTCAGCGGGTGATCGGGGATTTTGTGATAACGGAAGATAAGATGCTGGCAACCATATTTGCAGGACTTTTGATCGGCGGGGCCATCGGCATGGTGATCCGGGCCGGGGCGTCTACAGGAGGTATGGATATTCCTCCGCTGGTTCTCAACAAAAAGCTCCGTCTGCCGGTTTCTGTAACCATGTACGCATTTGACTGCCTCATTCTGCTGCTGCAGATGTTGTTTGCAGATAAGGAACAGATCCTTTACGGACTGCTTTTGGTCCTGATTTATACCATTGTGCTGGATAAGGTGCTTCTGATCGGAGGAAATCAGATGCAGGTGAAGATTATCAGCAGAAAGTTCGAGGAGATCAGCAGGCAGATTCAACAGAAAATGGACCGGGGAACTACTCTGTTTGAGATCGAGGGAGGCTATTCCAGAAAGGAATCCTATGCGGTTTTAGCGGTGGTTTCCGGCCGCGAATTGTCAAAACTGAGTGAAATGGTGATGGAAATCGATGACCAGGCATTTATGATTATCAACCAGGTCAGTGAAGTGAGAGGAAGAGGGTTTACCCTTCAGAAAAAATATAAATAATTGTAACTGTTCAGGAAGGCTTAGGCTTTCCTGAATTTTTTTGCCTGTAAATGGGCACAATATGCCAGTAAAATGAATGACAGCTTTTGGAAAGGAAAGAAGGATGAAGTGCATGAAAGTAAAACCGGCTGCAGCCGGACTGCTGGCAGTAATTTTAGGTTTGACCTTATGCCTTGGCGGGTGCCAAAGATTTGGTTCGGGAAAACGGATCATCCGCATTTCCCATGGACAGTCGGAAACCCATCCGGAACATATCGGACTTTTGGCGTTTAAAGAATATGTGGAGGAACATTTAGGGGATAAATATGAAGTCCAGATATTCCCCAACGAACTGCTGGGTTCAGCCCAAAAGGCAATTGAGCTGGTTCAGACGGGGGCCATTGATTTTGTAGTGGCCGGAACAGCCAATCTGGAGACATTTGCGCGCATTTATGAGGTGTTCAGCATGCCTTATCTGTTCGATTCGGAGGAGACTTACCGGGCGGTGATGGGAGATGAAGATTATATGCGGCAGATTTACCGTTCCACAGAGGAAGCGGGATTTGAAGTGGTCACCTGGTATAATGCGGGTGTCCGTAATTTTTATGCCAAGAAGCCGATCTATACCCCTGATGATTTAAGAGGGATGAAGATCCGGGTTCAGCAGAGCCCGGCCAGCGTTCAAATGATGAAAGAATTCGGCGCGGCGGCGGCTCCCATGAGTTTTGGAGAAGTTTATACGGCCATTCAGCAGGGGGTCATCGATGGGGCGGAGAACAACGAACTGGCATTAACCAACAACAAACACGGTGAGGTCGCAAAATATTATTCCTACAATAAACATCAAATGGTGCCGGATATGCTGATTGGAAACCTGCGGTTTTTAAACAGCCTTTCGGAAGATGAGTTAAAGATCTTTGAGGAGGCCGCCCGGCTGTCAACCCAGGTGGAACTGGAAGCCTGGGATGAACAGGTGGAACAGGCAAAAGAGATGGCCGCTGAAAAAATGGGTGTGGAATTCATCGATGTGGATGTGGATTTATTCAAGAAAAAGGTTCTTCCCCTGCATGAAAAAATGCTGAAGGAAAATCCGGCCATCCGGGATGTATATGAGCATATCCAGAAGGCAAATGAACAGAGGAAGGAGGGGTAGCACAGTGGATGGAATACAAAAAATCCGGGATTTGCTGGACCGCATATTGGGAACAGTTACCGTATGTCTGTTCGCCCTGATGACGATTGTAGGTACTTATCAGATTATGACCAGGTATTTTTTTAACCGGCCAAGTACGGTGTCGGAAGAGCTTTTGACCTATTCCTTTACCTGGATGTCTCTATTGGCAGCGGCATATGTGTTTGGGAAAAGGGATCATATGAGGATGGCATTTCTGGCGGACAAAATTTCAGGGAAAAAACGGGTCTGGCTGGAGATTGGAATAGAAATCCTGATCTTTTTATTCGCAGGTGTTGTGATGCTGTATGGAGGGATTCAGATTACCAGGCTGACAATGTCACAGATCACAGCCTCACTTCAGATCCCCATGGGCTATGTATATCTGGTTATCCCGTTATCCGGAGGGCTGATCATGATCTATAATGCCATGAATATTGCAGAAATGATAGGGAAAAAGGAGGTAGAATGATGGAAATTGCATGGTTGTCCGGCGGGATTATCCTGATTCTTCTGGTGATAATGCTGCTTCTTGGAATACCGATTGCGGTTGCGCTGGCAGTGTCATCAATCTGTGCCATTCTGCCGGTCTTGGAATTCGGCCCTGCGGTGCTGACAGGAGCCCAGAGGATATTTTCGGGAATCTCCATATTCAGCCTTTTGGCCATTCCGTTTTTTGTGCTGGCAGGCAATATTATGAATAAGGGCGGAATCGCCATACGCCTGATCTATTTTGCAAAACTGTTTACAGGGCGGATACCGGGTGCGCTGGCTCATACCAATGCGGTAGCCAATATGCTGTTTGGCGCCATTTCCGGTTCCGGAACAGCGGCGGCTTCGGCCATGGGCTCCATCATCGGGCCGATTGAACGGGATGAAGGATATGACCCTGATTTTTCAGCGGCGGCCAATATTGCCACTGCGCCTACCGGTCTTTTAATTCCGCCCAGCAATGTTATGATCACTTATTCTCTGGTCAGCGGGGGCACTTCTGTGGCGGCCCTGTTCATGGCGGGATATATTCCGGGCATTTTGTGGGGGCTTGCCTGTATGACGGTGATCTATTTTATGGCAAAAAGCCGGGGATATCAGAGCTCCGATACCCATACGGGAAAAGAAGCTGTAAAAGTGGCCCTACAGGCTATTCCCTGTCTGCTGATGATCGTGATCGTGATCGGTGGAATCATCAGCGGAATATTTACCGCTACGGAAGGTTCTGTGGTGGCGGTGGTTTACAGTCTGATTCTGTCATTATTCTTTTATAAGTCCATAACCTGGAAGGACTTAAAGGATATTTTTCTGGGTAGTGCGGAAATGACGGGCATTATCATTTTCTTAATCGGCGTTTCCAGCATTATGTCATGGGTTATGGCATTTACGGGGATACCGGGGGCAATTTCTGAAGCCATGCTGGGGCTCAGCGAAAACCGGTATGTGATTCTGATCATTATCAATATCTTACTGCTGGTTGTGGGGACTTTTATGGATATGACGCCTGCCTGCCTGATTTTTACGCCTATTTTCCTTCCAATCTGCCAGAAACTGGGGATGGATTCGGTGCATTTCGGGATTATGATGATATTTAACCTCTGCATCGGTACGATCACTCCTCCGGTTGGAACCACATTGTTCGTGGGAGTGAAAGTTGGTAAGAGCAGGATTGAAAATGTGATCCGGCCCCTTTTATATTATTTTGCAGCCATTTTTGTAGTACTTCTTCTGGTCACCTATGTCCCATCCATTTCCATGTGGCTGCCGGGGCTTTTGGGATATGTGTGAGACTTTCGATGCCCAGACCAGGTTACTGCTTACAGCCTCAATTGGCTTAAAGAAAGGAATTCGTAATAATTTGATCCTTGAACCTTCCCACACCTTGGAGTAGAATGGAAGGAGAGAATAATTCTGGAAAAGAGGAGATGGTTATTATGAAGATTAAGAAGTTTGCAGTGTTGCTTTTGTCCTTCGCGCTGGCGGCAGGAAGCCTTATGACTGTTCACGGAGCGACAAAAGAGAAGCTGCCCGGAGTTTCGGATTTATGGTGGGAAGACGAAGTTGCCCATTGGGAAGAAGTGGACGATGCATATAAGTATGAGGTTACATTGTACCGCAACAGCTCTAAAGTTAAGACCATAGAGACTAAAAATGCAAAGTATAATTTTGAAAATTCCTTTACAAAGGCCGACTCTTACCGCTTTAAAGTCCGTCCTTTAGGAAAGGGAGAATTTTCTGACGGCCCCTGGTCTTCTTATTCCGAAGAGATCGATATCAGCCAGACCTACATCAACAATCTGGAAGAAGAGCGGGAGAGAAATAAAGCGGCTTCCGTAGGAAAAGGCGCTAAGGGACCTGGTGAAACGGAAAGTGCCGGCGATTGGGTACAGGATCAGAACGGCTGGTGGTATAAGAACGCCGACGGCTCATACCCATCCAACACATGGGCGCAGGTGAATAATGTATGGTATTTCTTCGGTGAAGACGGTTATATGAAGACCGGATGGATCAACTGGAAGAACAAACAGTATTACTGCGATGCAAGCGGAGCCATGGTAACCGGAACCTATACGGTGGAAGGTGTTGCCCATAACTTTGCCGGCGACGGGTCTTTGATGCAGTAATTTTACCTCAGAGTGTGGCTGAATTTAATTATTAGACGGGAGATTCTGGTCTTAGATGACGGATTTCCCGTCTTTTTATTATAGTTTTTATTGATATGGGACATTCTATTGTTGTTTTAAAATCTGTTTCCCGATATAATGATATGGTAATTGATTGTTAGGAGGCCAAACAGTGGACCAGATTGATAAAAAGATAGTGATGCTTCTTGAAAAGAACGCCAGAATGCCGCTGAAAAAAATTGCAGAAGAAGTGGGGCTGACTTCACCGGCTGTTTCTACCAGGATTTACAGATTGGAGCAGGCAGGTATTTTGACAGGATATCACGCGCAGATCGGCAGGAAAGTGATGGGATATGTCGTGATGGCCTTTGTCAGCCTTGAACTGACACCCGGATTTGAGGAAGAATTTCAAAAGAAGGTGCTGGAATCGGAATTTATCCTGGAGTGTTATAATCTGACGGGGCAATACGGGATGCTGATGAAGGCTGTTTTTAAAGGAACTATGGAATTGGATACTTTTATTGGGGAAATGCAGAGATTTGGGAAGACCAGCACTCAGATTGTGTATTCTACGCTGGTTGAGAAGCAGAATGTGCTGCCGAAATAAGGGATTTGAAATGTTGGGATTTTTTTTGCGCGAGTTACGCAGGAAAGGGTGGAGAGACGGCGGCCGGAAGACGGAGCTTGGCGGATGAGCCGGGCGGAGGGGAACGGCACGGGGATTCGGCTTCCAAACGTAAGTGTAACTAAGCCCGCAGGGATGAAAAAAGACGGTCCGATGCCCATTCACGGTGAACTCTTTATGGACTTCACCGTTCAGGGGCATCTCAGAAACTGATTTGGAGTTCAGTCTCTGCCCGTCTTTTTTTCATCCCTGCGGGCTAAGTTACACTAGACGTTTTCCAGACGAATCTCCGCGCCGTTCCCCTCCGCCCGGCTCATCCGCCAAGCTCCGTCTTCCGGCCGCCGTCTCTCCACCCTTTCCTGCTGATTTTCGCTGGAGGTGGTGTGAAAAGTTAGTTTTTTTACATGAAACGTGAAGGGATTTTCGAAAATGGCTTCACGTTTTACTGTAAATGCCCAGGTCATCGATGTAAAATATTGTCGGTCTGTAGGCTTTTTTAAATAGTCACAACCTATCTTTGTAATCAAAACAGCCTGCCAGTTGTAATTGAAACCACGAATTATCGGTTTAAACAGCCAGCCCAATTACGGCTTTAAAAACAGAATAGTCTTGACAAAAAAAATAAATTTTGGTAGTCTATTTATGTAATTACCAAAATTTAGTTTTTATCTTGAATCACTTTATTTTTTAAAGTGAAATTCTAAAAACACTAAATTTAATAAAGTATAAAGAGGCAAAGATGCTGACTGGCGGGAACCTGTGTGCATTTTTGCCTTTTTATTCTTTAAATGGCCGGATTTTTAGTATGATCTGTGATTTGGCGTGGTCTGAGATTTGGTTCGCTGTAGTTCTAGAGTGTGTTTGAAAATTGCTTTCCGTCAGATGTACATCACAGTTTGTGGGAGATTTGTCCCGAATGAAGGGCGCATAGCGGGCTATGTAACCTGAATTCGGGGCAAATATACCGCAAAGTGGGACGTGCAGATGG
>JAGZXV010000273.1 GCA_018378255.1 Clostridiaceae bacterium
ATAATGAGCCTCAGTTTGAGGGACATTTCCCGCAGGAACCGGTTATGCCGGGAGTGCTGATGATCGAAGCCCTGGCCCAGGTAGGGGCGGTTGCCATTCTGAGCGTAGAGGGTAATAAGGGAAAAACTGCCTATTTTGGCGGCATCAACAATGCTAAATTCAAGAAAAAAGTGGTTCCCGGCGATAAACTGAAGCTGGAATGCGAAATTATCAAGCAGAAGGGGCCGGTTGGAGTTGGTAAAGCCACTGCTACCGTAGACGGTAAGATCGCGGTAACAGCGGAATTGACATTCATGGTAGGATAATGGTTCTTCTGAGCATTTGCCCAGGTTTATCCGGATTACAAGGCCGCAGCCGGCGGCAGCATGAGAGGTAAATATGTTTGATAAAATTTTGATAGCCAATCGAGGCGAAATCGCGGTGCGGATCATCCGCGCGTGCAGGGAAATGGGAATTAAGACCGTTGCGGTTTATTCGGAAGCGGATAAGGACTGTCTTCATACGCTGCTGGCGGATGAAGCAATCTGTATCGGCCCGGCCGCTTCCTCACAGAGTTATTTGAATATGGAGAGAATCCTGACAGCTACGGTTGCCATGAAAGCGGATGCCATTCATCCGGGATTTGGATTTTTATCTGAAAATGCCCGTTTTGCTGAGCTTTGTGAAAAATGCAATATTACATTTATCGGACCATCTGCGGATATTATCAACAGGATGGGTAATAAATCAGAGGCCAGAAAGACCATGATGGAAGCGGGAGTGCCTGTTGTTCCGGGCAGCAAGGAAGCCGTTTATACGGTGGAAGACGGACTTAACATGGCAAAAGAGATCGGCTTTCCTGTTATGATTAAAGCATCTTCCGGAGGCGGCGGAAAAGGTATGAGAATCTCCTACAATGAGGAAGATTTTGAAGCTAATTTCCAGAATGCGCAGATGGAGTCAATCAAAGGATTTTCTGATGACACCATGTACATTGAAAAATATATTGAAAAGCCAAGACATATTGAATTTCAGATCATGGCCGACAAACACGGTAATGTTGTTCATCTGGGTGAACGTGACTGCTCTATCCAGAGACGTCATCAGAAGGTGCTGGAGGAATCCCCTTCTATGGCTATTACGCCGGATCTTCGTAAGAGAATGGGTGAAACTGCCGTAAAAGCAGCGAAAGCAGTTGGTTATGAAAATGCCGGTACGATTGAATTTTTGTTGGATAAGAATAAGAATTTTTATTTTATGGAAATGAACACCCGTATCCAGGTGGAACATCCGGTGACGGAGATGGTTTCCGGAATGGATCTGATCAAAGAACAGATCCGGGTGGCGGCAGGTGAGCAGCTGAGTGTTAACCAGGATCAGGTGAGGCTGGAGGGACATGCGATTGAATGCAGAATCAACGCGGAAAATCCGTCTAAAAACTTTATGCCTTGTCCGGGACTGATCACCAATGTCCATGTGCCGGGAGGCAATGGAGTCCGTATTGATTCCCATATTTACAGTGATTATAAGGTTCCTGCCAACTATGATTCCATGCTGTTAAAGCTGATTGTACACGGTAAGGACAGGGCTGATGCCATTGCCAAGATGCGAAGCGCTCTGGGAGAACTGATCATTGAGGGAATTGAAACCAATGTGGATTTTCAGTTTGAGATATTAAGCCACCCTGCTTATCAGAGCGGAGATACCGATACCCATTTTATTCCGACTTACTTCCCGGAATATTGTAAATAGTCTGAGGCATGTGAAGCCGCCTGTATGAAAAGGAGTAATCCAGATGTTAAGAGATATGTTCAAAAAGACTTATACATTGATCGATACAAAGTATAAATCTTCATCCAAGCCAGATGAGCCAAACATCCCTCAGGGGCTTTGGAGAAAATGTAATAAATGTGGACAGCCGGTTTATGTAGAGGATGTCAAAAACAATTATTATATATGCCCGAAATGCGACGGATATTTCCGCGTCCATGCCTACAGAAGGATTGAAATGGTCATCGATGACGGCACCTTTGAGGAATGGGATAAGGAGATGGAATTTTCCAATCCATTGAATTTCCCGGGTTATGAGAAAAAGGTTGAAGCGGTCAAAGAAAAATCAAAGTTAAATGAAGCGATTGTGGTCGGAAAGGGTGAAATTAACGGCCTGAAGACGGTAATCGGCGTCTGTGATGCGAGATTTCTCATGAGCAGCATGGGGCACAATGTGGGTGAGAAGATCACCAATGCGGTGGAACGGGCCACAAGGGAAAAACTTCCGGTGGTCATCTTTGCATGTTCAGGAGGAGCCAGAATGCAGGAGGGAATCGTTTCCCTGATGCAGATGGCAAAAACATCGGCAGCCCTTAAAAAACACCATGAGGCGGGACAGCTGTTTATCAGCGTCCTCACTGATCCTACCACGGGAGGCGTTACCGCCAGTTTTGCGATGTTGGGAGATATTATCCTGGCGGAACCCAATGCGTTGATCGGTTTCGCAGGTCCAAGGGTGATCCAGCAGACAATCGGTCAGAAGCTTCCGGAGGGATTCCAGAGGTCTGAATTCCTGCTGAAACATGGTTTTGTCGATAAGATTGTGGAACGGGAGGATTTAAAGGATACTCTGTATCGAATCCTCAAATTGCACTCTGATGATCCGGGCCATGTGGATTTGGAAACAGTTTGTGGAGAAATCACGCCTCCTGTTGTGGATAAACATCATAAAAAACCGGATGAAGGTGGAAAAACTCCCTGGGATACCGTACTTTTATCCCGTAAGTCGGACCGTCCGGTAGCTACTGATTATATTGATATGATATTTGATGATTTTATGGAGTTCCACGGCGACCGGTATTTTGGTGATGACGGAGCGATTGTGGGAGGTATTGCCACATTCCACGGAATCCCTGTTACGGTAATCGGACAGCAGAAGGGGAAAAATACCAAGGACAATATTAAATGCAATTTCGGTATGCCGTCTCCGGAAGGCTACAGAAAGGCTCTGCGCCTGATGAAACAGGCGGAGACATTTAAACGTCCTGTGATCTGCTTTGTGGATACGCCGGGGGCCTTTTGCGGTCTGGAAGCTGAGGAAAGGGGTCAGGGCGAGGCCATTGCCAGAAATCTGTTTGAAATGGCAAGTCTGACGGTTCCAGTGCTCTCTGTTGTGATCGGAGAAGGGGGTAGCGGCGGCGCTCTTGCCATGGCGGTCGCCAACCAGGTATGGATGCTTGAAAATGCTATCTATTCCATCCTTTCGCCGGAGGGATTTGCATCAATCCTCTGGAAGGACAGCAAGCGTGCGGACGAGGCTGCCAAGGTTATGAAAATCACGGCAAAGGATCTGTTTGATATGGGGCTGATTGAAAAAGTAATCCCAGAAACAGAGCCTGCCTCACATGACAACCTGAACGTTCTCTGCGGCCATTTGACAGAGGGAATTAAAGGATTCTTGAAGGAGTACGGTGAAATGAGCGGCGAGGAAATTGCCGGTCAGAGATATGAGAGATTTAGGAGAATGTAATGAACCAGTTGCCATCATTAAAAATAGGTGATTTAACCGTAGAAAAGCCAATTATCCAGGGCGGAATGGGAGTTGGGATCAGTTTGTCTTCACTGGCCGGAGCTGTAGCGAAAGCCGGCGGGATGGGGATTATTTCTACCGCACAGATAGGGTTCAGGGATCCGGATTTTTGGAAAAATCCTCAGGCCGCCAATCTGCGCGCTATTAAAACGGAGCTTGATAAGGCCAGAGCTATTGCGCCAAAGGGCGTGATAGGCTTTAATATCATGGTTGCCACGAAAAACTATGCGGAATATGTTAAGGCGGCGGTGAAAGCCGGTGCGGATATCATCATATCCGGTGCAGGACTTCCTGTCAGTCTGCCTGAATATGTGGCGGATGCTGCGGCTGAGATGGGGGAAAAGGTAAAAACCAAGATTGCCCCCATTGTTTCTTCTGCTAAATCAGCTATGGTGATCTGTAAGATGTGGGACAGAAAGTATAAAAAGGCGCCTGATCTGGTTGTGATCGAGGGACCTTTGGCCGGAGGCCATCTGGGATTTTCGAGAGAAGATCTGACGGAATACGGTGCGGATACTAACGATGTTCCAGCCACTTATAAAAGCTTGAAATATGACGAGGAGATCAGAAAAATCTTCAATGTTGTGAAGGAATACGGGGAGAAATATAAGATAAAAATTCCGGTTGTGACAGCCGGAGGAATCTATACCCATGAGGATGTGGCGCACCAGTTTGAACTGGGAGCCGATGGCGTCCAGGTCGGAACCCGTTTTGTGACAACAGAGGAATGTGATGCTCCAAAGGAATACAAGCAGGCATATATCAATGCGGAAAAGGAAGATATTGTGATCGTAAAAAGTCCGGTGGGCATGCCGGGACGGGCGATTAAAAATACATTTCTGGACCGCGTCGGCGGGGAACGGGAGAAGATTGAACACTGTTTCCTGTGCCTGGAACACTGTAATCCGGCCACTACGCCTTACTGTATTACAAAAGCGCTGATTAATGCGGCGGAAGGGGATCTGGACCATGCTCTGCTGTTTTGCGGAAGCAATGCATACCGGGCTGAGAAGATTGAGACTGTGGAAACGGTTATGGATGAGCTGACTGGGAATTAAGTGAAAATAGGGCGTGATGAGAAATCTGTTAAATAGGAAGATTTCTCATTGCGCCTTTTTGTATTTTTTATAACAGGTGTTAAGTTATTTTACATTCCGCCTGATGATTATGAAATTCAGCAAACACGATAGTTTGTTGACAATGTTTGTTGCTAATTGACAAAAAGTTGCAGAGCAATTAGACTTAAATATATGGCTTTGTTTGAATATTAATTTAGAAGGAGGTTTTATATGATTAAATTAACAAAGGATCTATGTCTTCAGGCTCTCTATGGCGGTCTTCTGCTCGGCGGCGGCGGCGGCGGTAATCTCCAGCTGGGGCTGGATGCGCTGGAAGAGGCGTTCCGCCATACGGATGAGCTGGTTATGGCGGATATTGACGAATTGGATCAGAAGGATACCATTGTTAATGTTTCCATGGTGGGTGCTCCATCTGCTAAGGATACTTGTGTTACCATTGAACATTGGAAAACGGTCCTTAAAAACTTTGAAGCAGCCAGCGGAACGAAAATAGCAGGCTTTACCACATGTGAAAACGGCGGCGTTTCCACCTCCAACGGCTGGGTGATCTCAGCCATTACCGGAATCCCCCTTGTGGATGCCCCCAGCAATGGCCGGGCACATCCTACCGGTACTATGGGAAGTATTGGTTTAAATCAAGTTCCTGGTTACATAAGCATTCAGACGGCCTGTGGCGGCAAGGATGATAAATATGTGGAAACCGTGGCGAAGGGCAGTTTAACGACCACTTCCCATATGGTACGCCAGACGGCTGTAGCGGCCGGAGGTATGTGCTGTGTACTCCGTAATCCGGTATCCGCCGAATA
Source organism: Clostridiaceae bacterium (assembly GCA_018378255.1). GTDB lineage: Bacteria > Bacillota > Clostridia > Lachnospirales > Lachnospiraceae > CHH4-2. Next base: position 5,445 of record JAGZXV010000273.1, read on the forward strand.
TGCAAAAGAACATGCTGCCGTAGGCGCGATTGCACAGGCATTGGCTATTGGAAAGGGATATCAGGATCATAAAGGTGACGTGGAAGGAATTTTAAAGTTCCTGGAAGACAATTACAAAGCAAAAGTGATCTGCCGGGGTATTACCTGTGATTATGAGCTGTGCATGGACGGCGGGTATGATATAGGATCTCTGCATGTAAAAGCGGATGGGGATGATTATGAACTCACTTACTGGAATGAGTACATGACACTGGAGAAAAATGGAGAACGGCTTGGCACTTTCCCAGACCTTTTGTGTACCCTGGATGCTAAAACAGGGCTGGCAGTGTCCAGTGCTGAGATCAGAGATGATATGGATGTTATCATGATAATTATTCCTAAGGATCAGTTGATTCTGGGCGGTGGGATGTATCAGAAGGAACTTTATGAAGAAGTGGAAGGAATACTGAAAAAGGAATTGGTCCGCTTTAATGAGGAATTATTTTAAATCTTTATTTGAGTGATTGGCGGGGGTAACGCCGTGAGTCCAGGGATCGGGGGCGGGGCGTCGGACCGGGCGG
>JAGZXV010000018.1 GCA_018378255.1 Clostridiaceae bacterium
GGTACTCACCACTTCCGATGTTGATAAAGCCAAGGCGCTGCTGGCAGAGGCAGGATACCCGGACGGTCTTAACTTAACCATGGTCAATGCTAATGTCATCACCTATACCCGGGCTGCGGAAGTGATCCAGAACCAGCTGGCTAAAATCGGCATTACACTGGATATTACCACTTACGATGATGCCACGGCTTCCTCCATGCAGGAAGGTGATTTCAAAGAGGATTTATGCATCCGGCTTGTAAATATCAACGGGGATCCCATTGTATCACCTTATGGAACCCATTTTGAACCTGCAAAGGGCGTGGTGGGAGGCAGAAATGTGTCCAAGAACGCCAATGACCCTGAAACAGCAGAACTGCAAAAGACCATTGATGAGCTGAAAGTGACCTTTGACCCTGATAAAAAGGCCGGGCTTTTAAAAGAAGCCCAGAAAATCTGCAATGAGAATATGTGGTGGATTCCATTAAGCTTTGCCAGCCTGAATGAGATACAGAATACATCATTAAAAGGAAATATGAAAGTAGTAAATTATGAATATATGAATCGGGCGTATTTTGAATAAAAGAGAAATGAGGTTCAGGAAGGAAAAATATGAGAAGGGGAAGCGTACATGTAATTACCGGATTTTACTCAAAGGCTTTAGACAGCATCCGGACGCTCAGGGTCTATCTTCCGCCCCAATATGAAACGTCTCAGGAACGTTATCCTGTGGTGTATCTCCATGACGGACAATGGATATTTTCGGAAAAGGGGAAAAAGCGCTGGGATGTGGATTTGACAGCGGATGATTTGATCCGGACGGGCTATATCCCGCCGGTAATTCTGGTGGGAATCGACTGCAACGAAAAAGACCGGAGAAGGGAAATGACACATACAACACCGCCTCCATTCCGGAAAATGGGGAGGAGAGGCTATATCCCTTGTTATGCCTTTGAGGGGGAAGGCTTGGGATTTTCCTATGAAGCATTTCTGGCGGATGAGGTAAAGCCCTATATTGACAGTCATTTCCGCACAAAACCGGAAAAAGAAAATACGATGCTGGCCGGTTCTTCTATGGGAGGAATTGTGACATTGTGTATGGGAATGAACCGCCATAATATCTATGGCATGCTGGGACTGATATCCCCTGCTATCCACTGGCTGTCTGACGAATTTTACAATTCCATCAAAAATTACGGCCAGAAGATATGGCTGGACTGCGGGATGGCAGAGGCCTATTATGTGGACAACACCAGGGAATTGTACCGCATTTTTGCAGGAATAGGATATAGACAGGGGGTGGATCTCAACTACCTGGCCCAGCCGGATGCAGTCCATACGGAACAGTATTTCGGACAGAGATTCCGCATGATACTGCTTTGGATGCTGGGTGAAAAAACAAAGCCCAAAGCAGCGGCAGTCCAGGGAAGGAACACGGTATCGGTCAACGGATACCCTGCTGTGCTCAATACGGTCCTCGTCTATGAAAACGGGATTATGAGCAGCGATATGAACGCCTCTTATGAGGTGGAGCCGGAGGGGATTCTGGAAATTGATCCTGCGGGGGAGATCAAAGCAGTTCATCCGGGAGAGGCAGTGATCACCTACAAAAACGGAGACTTGGTTGTGAATAAGCAGGTCACCGCAGTTAACTCCCTGTCGGGAAGCGTGCTGTTGAACATATCGGTAGAGGTGCCGGAGGACACGCCGGAGGAAGATCCGGTAGTATATCATTTTTTCAGGGATCAGTATTGTGTCCTAAAAAGAAAGTCAAGAAATGTTTTTACAGGCAGCATCGGCGTTCCACGGGACTGGGAATTTTACGGGCATTTCGGAAGGTGTGCAGAAAACCGGGATATAAAGAAAGAGTGCACCAAGGGGGGAGGAGAAGTGAACCGTTTTGTCAGGGTTTGCGAAAGCCAGTCGCTTTATTATGTGGTGGAGAAGTGGAAGGAATGATAGGATAAAAATGCACTGCGCGGCAGAACGGAAGGTTCTGCCGCGCGGTGCATTTTTTATTCTGCCGCCGTTTTTCGGAAAGCCTCGTCCCGCTCAGGAAGCAGACCAGAGTGTTTTTTGCATTCATCAATAGTGCAAATAAGGACGCAGTTTTAAATCAACCAGGTTCTTATTTTTTCCCCCTTTTTCAGTTATGATAAAAACAGATTAAATGGTTAGGAGCGATAGGTTGAAAAATAATGCCGGCGGCTTATTTTTCACATTCGAATTTGTGACGGAGCCGCAAATTTGAATCGCAGCAGAGAATTTTAATTTCTCAGCGCGTGCCTCCGCAATAAGCGCTCCGGCATGGAGGATTGAGATGGAAAAATACTATCTGGCAGTGGATATCGGTGCATCCAGCGGGCGTCATATGTTGGGATCGGTAAAGGACGGAAAGATGCATCTGGAAGAGATTTACCGGTTTTCCAACGGTATGGGCCCGGTAAACGGAGAACTGTGCTGGGACGTGAACGCATTGTTTCACGAAATAAAGGAAGGAATGAAAAAGTGCGCAGAGCTGGGGAAAATCCCATACTGCATGGGAATTGACACCTGGGCGGTGGATTTTGTCCTGCTAGACCAACATGACCGGATCATCGGCAATACGGCAGGATACAGGGATGACCGGACAAAGGGAATGGACGAAGAGGTATATAAGCTGGTTTCGCCGGAAGAGCTGTACCGGAGAACAGGAATCCAGAAGCAGATTTTCAATACCATTTACCAGCTTATGGCTTTGAAACAGAAGAACCCGGAACAGTTAGAGCAGGCAGAAGCCCTGCTGATGATCCCGGATTACTTTAATTTTAAGCTGACCGGGATTAAAAAACAGGAGTATACCAACGCTACCACCACCCAGCTGGTGAGCCCGGAAACTATGGAATGGGATATGGAGCTGATCCGCAGACTGGGATATCCGGAACGGCTGTTCCTTCCCCTGTCGGTTCCTGGAACCACAGTAGGAGAGCTGAGCGGAGAAATCCAAAAAGAGGTGGGATTTAACTGTCAGGTGGTGCTTCCGGCCACCCATGACACAGGATCGGCCGTTGTAGCCGTTCCTTCCAACCAGGAGGACGTTCTCTATATCAGTTCGGGAACCTGGTCTTTGATGGGGACGGAGTGTCTGGCTGCCAACTGCTCCATGGAGAGCATGAAAGCCAACTTTACCAATGAAGGCGGCTATTTTTTCAGGTTCCGTTTTTTGAAAAATATTATGGGTCTCTGGATGATCCAGTCGGTGAAGAAGGAACTGGATAACCGGTATTCTTTCGCAGAACTCTGTGAGATGGCGGCAAAAGAAACGATTTCTTCCATTGTAGACTGCAATGACGACTGTTTTTTGGCCCCCGAGAGCATGACCGGAGCGGTAAAAAATGCATGTTTGGAGAGCGGACAGGCGGTTCCTGAGACGCCGGGGCAGCTGGCGGCTGTCATTTATAACAGTCTGGCTGTCTGTTATGGAAAGACTCTGGAGGAAATCGAAGGGGTTACAGGCCGGCATTATGACTGCATCCATATTGTGGGCGGAGGCGCCAATGCAGAATATCTCAACATACTGACTGCTAAGGCCACCAAACGGGATGTTTTTGCAGGCCCCACCGAAGCGACCGCCATCGGCAATTTAACTGCCCAGATGCTGAAGACAGGGGAGTTCAATTCCCTGAAAGAAGCCAGAGAAAGCATTTTCAGGTCATTTGAAATAAAAAAATACAGCGCCTAAGAAGCAGGAGGAAAAGATGGTAAGGAAAGCATTTAAAATGTTCTTAAATCCCGGAATGGCAGAGGAATATGAGAAGAGGCACAATGAATTGTGGCCGGAGATGAAAGAGATGATCCATGAATACGGCGGCAGCAATTATTCCATTTATCTGGATCAGGAGACCAATATCCTGTATGGTTATCTGGAAGTGGAGGATGAAGAGAGGTGGAGCAAATCCGCCGATACGCCGGTCAACAGAAAATGGTGGGATTATATGGCGGATATCATGGAAACGAACGAAGACAACAGCCCCGTATGTATCGATTTAACACCTGTATTCCATTTGGACTAATATGATAATAAAAGGAGAATTTAAGATGACGACAAAGGAAAGATATGAATCCGCAAGAGAAATTTATAAGGCAATCGGCGTGGATACGGATGCGGCTTTAGAGGCCCTTAAAAAGATTCCTGTTTCCATGCACTGCTGGCAGGGAGATGATGTCAATGGTTTTGAAGGCGCGGGCCAGTTATCCGGCGGCATCCAGGCAACCGGCAATTACCCGGGCAAAGCGAGAACACCGGAAGAACTGATGGCTGATATTGACAAAGCTCTCAGCCTGATACCGGGAAAACACAGAATCAATCTCCATGCAAGCTATGCCATTTTTGAAGACGGGGAAGCGGTGGACCGGGATAAGCTGGAGCCGAAACATTTTAAAAAATGGGTGGAATTTGCAAAGGAAAGGGGCCTTGGTCTGGACTTTAACCCAACCTGTTTCTCCCATCCTAAGGCTGAAAATGCAACTCTGTCCAGCGAAGATCCTGTGATCCGCAAATTCTGGATCGATCACTGCAAGGCTTGTATCCGCATTTCCGAATATTTTGCTGAGGAACTGAAAACACCATGTGCTATGAATATTTGGATCCCTGACGGATTTAAGGACATCCCTGCGGACCGGACTTCACCCAGAGCCAGATTAAAAGATTCTCTTGATCAGATCATCTCCATCGATTATGATAAGAGCAAGGTTTTAATTGCCGTAGAATCTAAAGTGTTTGGCATTGGATTTGAAAGCTGTACGGTGGGTTCCCATGAATTCTATATGAATTATGCTGCTAAAAACGATCTTCTCTGTCTGCTGGACAACGGACATTACCATCCGACCGAGGTAGTTTCCGACAAGATCTCCAGCATGCTGCTGTTTTTTGATAAAGTAGCCCTTCACGTGACCCGCTCCGTCCGCTGGGACAGCGATCATGTGGTGCTGTTTGATGATGAGACAAAGGAAATCGCAAAAGAGATCGTGAGAAACGGCGCGGACCGTGTGCTTCTGGCTTTGGATTTCTTTGATGCCAGCATCAACCGCATTTCCGCATGGGTAACCGGCATGAGAAATATGCAGAAAGCCCTATTGTTTGCCCTGCTCCGTCCGGATGAATGCTTAGCCAGACTTCAGGAAGAGAGAAACTTCACAAAGCTGATGGTGATGCAGGAGGAGCTGAAAGCATATCCATTTGGCGACGTATGGAATTATTTCTGCCAGATCAATGGGGTTCCGGAAAAAGAAGAGTGGTTCGATGAAGTGATGAAGTATGAAAAAGAAGTGTTATTAAATAGATAAGAGCCTGTAGGGCTTCTATAAAGTGCCGCGCCTGCGGCAGAATGTGAGGATAGGATGAAAGTTTTAGATGCAGAATTTGTAAAAGGTTTTATTCGTATGTGTGATGACGGTTTTAACCAGAACTGGCATGAGAGAAACGGCGGTAATTTAAGCTACCGCATCAAAGCAGAAGAAGTGGAAGCGGTCAAGGATGAGCTGAATTATGATAAAGAATGGCAGCCCATCGGCACCAGCGTTCCAGGGCTGGCAGGAGAGTATTTCCTGGTAACAGGAAGCGGAAAGTATTTCAGAAACGTGATTTTGGATCCGGCTTCCAATATCAGCATCATAGAAGTGGATGAAAAGGGTGAAAACTTTAGAATCTGCTGGGGACTTGTAAACGGCGGAAGGCCTACCAGCGAACTGCCTTCCCATCTGATGAACCATGAAGTGAAGAAACTGGCCACAAACGGAAAACACAGAGTGATCTATCACGCTCATCCGGCCAATACCATCGCCCTCACTTTTGTGCTTCCGCTGGAAGATAAGGTATTCACAAGAGAACTGTGGGAAATGGCTACCGAATGTCCGGTTGTATTCCCGGACGGCGTAGGCGTTGTAGGATGGATGGTGCCGGGCGGCAGGGATATCGCCGTTGCCACCAGTGAACTGATGAAAAAGTACGATGTGGCCATCTGGGCTCATCATGGCATGTTCTGTTCAGGAGAGGATTTTGACCTTACCTTCGGACTGATGCATACGGTGGAAAAATCCGCAGAAATTCTGGTAAAGGTGCTTTCCATCCAGCCTAATAAGCTTCAGACTATTACACCTCAGGATTTCAGGAATCTGGCAGTTGATTTTAAGGTGACTCTGCCGGAAGAATTTTTATATGAGAAATAAATTTAGCTTGACAAATCCTGTGCATTAGCGTAGAATACGCTTCATAAAGATTCCTAGTTAAAGTGTAGGAAACTAAGCAGGAGGCAGCTCTTATGCGTAATTCAAAAGCCATGCAGATGAATATGTATATGATGAACGGCATGATGGATATGTGTCGTATGTTCATGTGCATAAAAACATCATAGGTTTTTATTTGTATGGTATTGTGATTCGGCATAGATAAGAGTGACAGTAAGCGCTGTATATAATCGCAGACCCATGCATTTTGGGTCTGCGTTTTTTTGCTTCATAGGGAAGCACATCCTATGAAACAGGACGCTGGCTTTTTGCTCTTCCATAAAAAACAGGAAAGGATCAGGGATCATGAAAAATGAACAGCCGATTATCCAGCTAAAGGGCATGGGTAAGGAATTTAAGACTGCCAATGGACCGGTGAGGGCGCTGGAAGATATCAATCTGGATATTTACCGGGGTGAAATTTTTGGCATCATCGGCCTGAGCGGTGCTGGAAAAAGTACGTTAGTGCGGTGTATCAATTATCTGGAAGTGCCTACGTCGGGCACAGTGGTTTTCGAAGGGAGCAGCCTGACGGACTGCAATGAAAGGGAACGCCGCAGGGCGAGGCAGTCCATGGGCATGATATTCCAGCAATTTAATCTGCTGGCCCAGAGAAATGTGGTACAGAATGTCTGCTTTCCGCTGGAGATCGCAGGCGTTTCCAAAAAGGAAGCTAAGATCAGGGCCATGGAGTTATTAAAATTAGTGGGTCTGGAAGAGCGGGCCAAGGCATATCCGGCCCAGTTGTCAGGCGGACAGAAGCAGAGAGTGGCTATAGCGAGGGCGATGGCTACCAATCCTAAAGTTATTTTATGTGATGAAGCGACAAGCGCCCTGGATCCCAATACTACCAAGTCCATTTTACAGCTATTGAAGGAAATCAATGAAAACCTGGGGATTACAGTGATTGTGATCACTCATGAGATGGCGGTAATCGAAGCGATCTGTGACCGGGTGGCGATTATAGACAGCAGCAGGATTGCGGAAGTGGGAAGCGTTTCTGAGATATTTTCCGAACCCAAATCCAAGATCGGGCGGCAGCTGATTCTGGGGGATGCGGTATCCACGGCTGAGTTCGGCAGATCCAGAAAGATCCGCATCACCTTTGACGGCAGGTCTTCCTTTGAGCCGGTGCTGGCTAATATGATTCTGGCCTGTAAAGTGGCTGTTAATATCATCTATGCGTCCACCAAGGACATTGGAGGGACGGCAGCAGGGCAGATGATCATCCAGCTTCCTGAGGATGAGACGGATGCGGTCAGGGTGATCAATTATCTGAAGACGGTGAAAGTGCCTTATGAGGAGGTGACAGATTATGACATTTGATGCGGCTACACTTGAAATGCTTGGAGTGGGTATCCTGGAAACACTTTTTATGACATTTGCCTCGTCTTTGATTTCCTATCTGATCGGCATTCCTCTCGGAATTGTGCTGGTGGTGACGGATAAGGACGGCATCTGCCCCGTACCGTCGGTGCAGAAGGTTTTGGGGCTTGTGATCAATCTGCTGCGGTCGATTCCATTTATCATACTTCTGATCATGGTGATTCCGCTGACCAGAATCCTGGTTGGAACCACGTTGGGGGCCAAAGCGGTTGTTCCTCCGCTGGTAATTGCCGCGGCGCCTTACGTGGCCCGTATGGTGGAATCTTCCTTTAAAGAGGTGGACGCCGGAGTGATTGAGGCGGCAAAATCCATGGGGGCTTCCACTTCCCAGATTATCTGGAAAGTGCTTCTGCCGGAAGCAAAGCCTTCTTTGCTGGTGGGAGCGGCTATTTCCATCACCACAATTCTTGGATATTCGGCCATGGCCGGATTCGTTGGCGGCGGCGGCCTGGGAGCGATTGCGATCAACTATGGCTATTACCGCTATCAGACGGATATGATGCTGATTACCGTGGCAATTCTGGTAATCATCGTGCAGATCATACAGGAAACAGGCATGAGAATGTCAAGAGTGAGCGATAAGAGAATCCGCTAACCGGATCTCTTTAGCATAGATTCAAGATCAAAATGCCGTGAAAACCGGCGGAATGGAGGAAATTATGAAAAAATTAGTGTGTGTACTGGCAGCAGCATCTTTGACGGCGGCGGTATTAACCGGATGCGGCGGCAAAAACAAGCCGGAAGAAACTTCGGCTGCTGCGACAACCCAGGCGGCTGCCACAGATGGCGCGGCAGAGAAGGGTGAGACTTCTGAGGCTGCGAAAGAAGAATCTACAGAAGCCAGGGAACTGGTAAAAATTACGGTAGGAGCCAGCCCGGCGCCTCACGCTGAGATCCTGGAGGCGGCAAAACCTCTGATGGCAGAAGCCGGATATGATCTGGTAATCAAAGAATACAATGACTATGTACAGCCCAACATGGCAGTGGACAGCGGCGATCTGGATGCCAACTACTTCCAGCACCTCCCATACTTAGAGCAGTTTAATGTGGAAAAGGGGACAGACTTAGTATCCGCAAAAACCATTCATTATGAACCGTTCGGCATCTATGCAGGCAGAACTGCATCTTTGGAGGAGTTAAAAGACGGCGCTAAAGTGGTGGTTCCAAACGATACGACAAATGAAGCGAGAGCTCTTCTTCTGCTGGAGGCACAGGGCTTAATCAAATTAAAAGAAGGCGCAGGCCTGACTGCAACAAAGAAGGATATTGTGGAAAATACTAAAAAACTGGATATCATCGAAAGTGAAGCAGCCCAGATTCCACGCGCCCTTCAGGATGTGGACATTGCGGTTATCAACGGAAACTATGCGATTGAGGCAGGATTTAAAGTTTCAGAAGCTCTGGCGACCGAAGATTCAAAGTCTGTAGCAGCAGTTACTTACGGCAATGTTGTGTGTGTTAAAAAAGGAAATGAAAACAATCCGGCAGTTCTTGCGTTAATTGATGCATTGACAAGTGATACGATTACGAAGTATATTGAAGATACGTATGAAGGAGCAGTCGTTCCTTTAAACTAATATGTAAAGGAGAACTGTTATGCAGCCACAAAAAAACAACATGGCAACAGCTTCACTGGTGATGGGAATCCTGTCTATCATATTATCCTGCTGTTGTTTCATAGGGATTATGTTTGCTTCGCTGGGCCTCTTGTTCGCATGTTTGTCCAGAGTGAATGAAACATTTGAAGGATATGCCAAGGCAGGACTGGTAACAAGCATTATAGGTCTGGTTTTATCGGCCGTTCTTATAGTCGTATGGATCTTTTTTATAGTGATAGGATCCTTTGACTTATCGTCCAGTATCTATGGTTTTCAGATTATGATTCCGGGAGGTATGCTATGAGAGGCAGAACGTCTGCAGAATTAAAACAGCTTGCAAAACGGGCATTGCTTGGAAAATACGGGACAGCAGTTGGAGCGGTTCTGGTTAACTATGCTGTGGCGGTAGGGATAGGGCTTGCACTTTATTTTTTCCTGATCGTAGGTGTTTTGGCAGCGGCCCTCTCCGGTTCGGCCGGAGCGTCATCCGCGCCGGTAATCGCTGTTATCATTGTGGTAGTAGCCCTGTTTTTTGCAATGATTATTATTGAATACATGATGATGCCAGGTTATATTAACTTATATTTTAATATCTGCCGGGGCAGGGCATACGCCTTAGGCGATCTTTTATTCGCGTTTAAAAATGCGCCGGGCAAATTTTTCATCATTTCCTGTATTCTCGTGGGGCTTGTTGTGGTTATTACAGGAGTCAGCATGGCTTTAAGCATGTTCGGACTGGCCTTTCACAGCTTTTGGCTTAAAATGGTACTGGATTGGGGCTTTATGCTTCTGCTTTATGTGCTCATGTTCCTGTTTTATATGAATTTCGGCCTGACCCTGTACATTTTAGTTGAGGACCCTCAGAAAGGGATTATGGAAGCGATGGGGGAAAGTTACCAGATGATGAAGGGGAACAGAGGCAGATATTTTTATTTGATGATAAGCTTTATCGGCTGGATGATAGTGGCCTATCTGTCCCTGGGGCTGGCTTTATTGTGGCTGACGCCATATATGGGCTGTACGTTCACCTATTTTTACCTGGACCTCAAAAGGATGCAGCAGGTGGAATATGGGGCACAGGGTGAAGTGGTTAGGGAGTATCCACCGCAAATGGATACCGTCCGGGAATACCCGCCTCAGATGCCTGCCGAAACGGATGGAATGAATTATAAAGAAGATCAAACTGAAACTATTTCATCGGAAAACAGGCGGACAGAGGAAGACAATTAACCGGAATGCGCATAGTATACAGTAAACGAGTAAAAGGTGATTAGTTGTATGCGTATTTGTGAAGAGAAACGTGAAAGGTGGCAGGAATCTTTTAGTGACGGGCCGCTATAACTGAGAGGTGGACTTTTTATGAAGTTCACCTCTCAATTTCTATTCCCCTGATTCTGGGATAAATTGTGAGCTGGAATTTGGGATGGAAGTTTTTGGTTGCGCGTGAATCTTTTGTATATTCCACCCGAAGCAGCAATTCTTTCAGCAGCGCATTTTTATCTGAAGCAGACAGTGCGGAATAAACAGACAGCAGAGGGAGATCCTCTGCTTTTTTTGTGTTGCAGATTTTTAAATGTGGGCGCGTTTGTTTTTGTTCCAGGCTCTCGATTGCGTTAAGTTCAAAATCCAATTGCTGCCTGAGCAGGCCTGAACGTTCCAGGTACAGATCGGGGCTGTAGATGCCTGTTTCCAGCAGGTCATATGTTTTATCAAGCTGTTTTTTTAAACGGGCGGCAGATGCCTTTCTGGATGCCAGGGAGACCGTCAGGATATCGGGGATATCAGAAACTGGGGGCTTTGGCAGATCCGATAAGCGGAAGTCCTGGAACCAGGAAGATAAAGCCTCCAGCAGACATTTTTCTACCAGCCCGGAAGAAGAACCGCAGGTTTTACAGCCGGGAGTGCGGCAGATATAATAACCGTCATCATTCTGGCTTTTGGAAAAACTCCTTATCATGGCTTTGTGGCAGCGGCTGCAGTAAAGAATTCCGGCAAGGGGATTTTTCAGACTGCTGCTTTGAACCGGTGGATTCCTGCTTCGGTGTTTATGCAGGTTCTGGGCTTTTTCCCAGGTGTCAGGGCTGATGATGGCAGGATGGAGTCCGGGTACGGTGAGACAGTCCCGGGAAATGGGATGGGAGCGGGTGAGACTTCCGTTTTTCATAACTTTAACGGTCTTTCTGTGTCCCCAGCGGATGAGACCGGCATAGACGCAGTTTGATAAAATGGTCTGAACCGTAGACGGCGACCACTGGCCGGGCCGCGGAGGGGGGATTTTTAATTCATTGAGAGTGCGGGCGATCAAAGAGGCCCCAGCCGGTTTGTTCCCGGTTTCAGCCGTTCCGTTTTGGTACATTTCAAAAATCAGCCGTACCACCTGTGCCTGGTGGGGGATGATCTGCAGGCTGTAGCCCTTGCCGTCCGAAAGCTTGTATTTGCTGTAACCGTAGGGCGCCAGGCTGCCGGCGAATTTTCCCTCTTTGGCGGAAGCTGCCTTTCCGTTCATCAGACGGCGGCGGATCGAATTATATTCCCGGCGGCTCATGAACAGACCGAATTCTGCGTATTCTTCATCGTATTCATCGGTGGGATCGTAGATTTTTGCGGGAGTGATGATCTTTGTGCCGCAGTATTTAAACGTTTCCAACAGGAGGCCCTGATCCCTGGTATCCCCCCGGGCCAGTCTTGGTATTTCCGTAACCAGCACCCCGTCAGGGCGCAGGGTTTCCACGTCATTCAGCATGCAGATCATCTGCGGCCTGGCTGCTATGGTTTCTCCAGACACGACCTCCCGGTAGGTTTTTGCTATTGTGATTCCCAGGCGGAGGGCCAGTTCCTTCAGCATTTTTTCATGGCGGGCCAGGGTTTCGCCGGCTCCCTGAAGCTCCGCCTCCCGGTCTTCCCTGGATTTCCTCAGATATGCAAAATAAAGTCCTTCCGGATTCAGCATCATATCACCTCTCAAGTCATTATATGGGGGAAATGCGGTAAAAATACGGACTCAATTTGTACAAACGGGCAGCCATATAATGTAATAGACGGGAGCTGATGTGATGCTGGTAAAACAGATTGAGACAGATCATTGCAGGATAGAAATCCATGATGATTATGTGGAAGAAGGCTGTAAAAAACAGGATATTTTAGAGCGTTTAGCAAAAATTCTCACAATGGCAGACAGCCGGACGGATCCTGTCCGTAAACCGGAAGAAAGGCTTTAAACCGATGCTGGAACCGGCAGAAATCCTAAAGAACGGCCGCAGCCAGGCAAAAGCCGGGGGCCATGAGGCAGTGAGTAACAAGATTGTACATATTTTCATAATATAAAGAAAAAGGACAAGGTAAAAAATATGAAAGTATGTTTAGACGCAGGTCACTACGGTAAATACAATCAGAGCCCGGCGGACAGCCGCTATTATGAATCTGAAATCATGTGGAAACTCCATTTGCTGCAGAAGAAATATCTGGAAGACTATGGAATCGAAGTGATAACAACCAGGCCGGATCCGGATACGGACCGCGGGCTGTATGACAGGGGAGCGCAGTCCAGGGGCTGTGATCTTTTTATATCCGATCATTCCAATGCAGTGGGCGGCAGCGTGAACAACAAAGTGGATTACCCGGCCGCATACTGTGCCATTGACGGCAGAGCGGACGGGATCGGCATGGCGCTGGCCCAGTGTGTGGAAAATGTAATCGGCACCATACAGACTGCCCGCATCGAACACCGACGGGGGACCAATGGAGATTATTACGGCGTTTTAAGAGGAGCAACCGCAGTGGGCACGCCGGGGCTTATACTGGAACATTCCTTCCACACCAACGCCCAGATCGCGAAATGGCTGTTAAATGAAGCGAATCTGGATCTGCTTGCCAGGGCAGAAGCCGATACAATCGCGCTGTATTACAATATTGACGATCTCCCAAAACGATCCGGATGGATCGAAGAAAACGGCGGATGGCGTTTTTATCTGGGTGATACCGGAAACTATGTGGCCAACGACTGGTACAAAGACGGAGAAGACTGGTATTGGTTTGACGGCGCAGGAATGATGGTTGCCGACAATTGGAAAACCGCGTCGGACGGAAGATGGTATTATCTGAAACCCGACGGGGCTATGGCAAAAGACCAGTGGGTCATCTGGAAAGATGAGCTTTACCGGGTGACAGAAGACGGAAGCATGTTCGAAGGTGAACTTTGTTTAAAAACAGATGATAGAGGGGCTTTAAAATGGGAAGACTAAAAAGAAAAGGAGTTTTTCCATGGAGACGATGAATCCGCAGCTCAGGAGGGCGATTGTTCTGCTCTATTTAAAATATTTACCTGCTATGGCGGTCTGTAAAATGATTGATAATATGAGGGGATTTAAGGGGAGAAAGTAATGCCGGAAAAATAGGGAAATGGAGGGGAACACTCTGGCCTCAAAGTCAGCGGGTTCCCCTCCATTTCCCTGTTTTTCCGGCCTGGAGCATGTTTGAAAATTCATTTCCGCCATCTGCACGCCCCACTTTGCGGGAGATTTGCCCCGAATTCAGGTTACATAGCCCGCTATGCGCCCTTCATTCTTCAAACACACTCTGGAGCTGCCCCGGCCTCAGCGTTTGGATTCCACCTGGTCCCTGGCGGCTTTGGAAACACAATTTTATTCCATGCTAAACCTGGTCTTCATACGAATACTTTAAGAGTTCATACATTTCATCGGTAACTTCTGTATTTTGGTTATAGTAGTCTAAAAGGCTGATCAGTTTTTCGGCATAGTCGGATGGAACGGGGGAGTGGTCGATGGAGGCGTGGAGACAGGATCTCATTTCGTCCAGAGTCTCCTTTTTGGGGGGAAGAGGCAGGCCGTAGATTTTGGACAGCATGCCGACGGTGGCTGCGACTTCATATTTGGAGGTGAGCTGTGCGTGTTCAAAGCGGGTTTTAATTTCTACTGCTTGTTTGTTGATTGAAAATACCATGGGAATCTCTCCTGTTGTTGAATTAAATGAAACACTACGGAGTTTATTATATAGCGGATCCGGACGGTTTGCAAATTTTATGGAATTTATTTCCATTATTTACCAGTTTAATACCCAAAATAGGAATGATATATTTTATAGTGCAGGACATGGTAAATGAAATGATATTCTGCATGAATGAGGGAGGCGGATCAATGACGGATGAGGAACTTAAAAAAAAGATTCAGGAAGCATTTGGCTACAGCGATGAGCAATTGCTTTTAGAATTTGAAAAGGCTGAAAAGGAAACGGAAGAAAAGGCGGTGAGGGAGAAAAAGAACAGCAAAGGGGATTACCAGTCACTGAAAAGAAAAATCGAAGAATATGAAACACTTCGGAATGGAGGAAAAATGAAGGTATGCGATGCAACAAGAGCGAGAATTAAAGAACTGTGCAGGGAAAAGAACACCATAGAATATATGCTGGTTTACCATTCGGAGATGCCGCCATCCACTATAAAGAATATTTTATACGGCCAAAGCAGAAACCCGGGCATAGTGACGATCCAGAAGATTTCAGAGTTTTTCGGAATCAGCATCCGGGAATTTTATAATTCCCCGTTGTTTGATGAACTGGAGCCGGAGGATTAGAGAACTATAAAATAACTTACATATATCATGTTTCTGTGATTTAAAACAGAAAGAAGTAATTAATGCCAATGACTGTAAACGGCTGGGCTTCGTAGGAGATGTGGATTTTGATATTCAGACAGGGTGCATGCTGGCGATTATCGTGCCGGGTCCCGGGTGCTTCTGCGGATTTTTGGGGAGGGAAAAGGAATACATCATTCCTTTCTGCGATATCTGCCAGATCGGTGAAGATATTATCCTGGTGGATGTAAAAAAGAAGGAAGTAGAGGAAAAATGCAAGTTCTGATGCAGGGAAATGCCTAAGAAATGAAGAAATTACTTGCGATTCACAGGAGGCTAGGGTAAAATGTACATAATGAAAGTTACAGGAGGAGAAACCATGAAATGTCCATATTGTAATGAAGCGGATACGAAAGTAATCGATTCCCGCCCGGCAGATGACAACAGCTCGATCCGGCGCCGGCGTCAGTGCGAGAGCTGCGGCAAGCGGTTTACCACATATGAGAAGCTGGAAACCATGCCGCTCATGGTAATTAAGAAGGACGATTCCAGAGAAGCATATGACCGCTCCAAACTGGAGGCCGGAGTGATTCATTCCTGCCACAAACGCCCGGTTTCCACCCAGCAGATCGATTCCATGATTGATGAGATCGAAACACGGATTTTCAACATGGAAGAAAAAGAAGTGCCTACCTCCACCATCGGGGAATTGGTGATGGAGAAGCTTAAGCAGCTGGATGAAGTCGCTTACGTAAGGTTTGCATCCGTTTACCGTGAGTTTAAGGATGTGAATACCTTTATGGAAGAGATTGGAAAATTGTTAAAGAAGTAAGAATTTTATGCTGAAACAATTTTATCCGAAAGAATATGTTGATTCCACGTATCAGATCCCATTTGAAGACTATTACAAAAAGGGGATACGTGGAGTCATTTTTGATATAGACAATACGCTGGTGCCTCACGGGCTTCCGGCGGATAAAAGGGCAGTGGAACTGTTTTTTAAATTGAGGGAAATGGGAGTTGAAACCTGTCTCCTCTCCAATAACAAGGAGCCGAGGGTGGCGTCATTTGCCAGACAGGTGGACAGCAGGTATATCTACAAATCGGGGAAACCGTCTGTAAAGAATTACCTGAAAGCGATGGAGATGATGAATACGGACAAGGGGACCACATTATTCGTGGGAGACCAGCTTTTTACAGATGTGTACGGGGCCAACAGGGCAGGTATTTACAGTATTCTGGTAAAGCCGATTCATCCGAAAGAAGAGATTCAGATTGTATTAAAGCGAAGGCTGGAAGCAGTTGTGCTTTATTTTTATAAAAAGGAAATTCAAAAAGGACTGGGACGTCATGATTAACGGGAAGACAAAAGTTTGCGGAGTGATAGCGAATCCGGTGGAGCATTCCATGTCACCGGCCATGCACAATTTATATGCGGAAAGGACAGGTGTGGATTTAGCATACCTGCCTTTTCGAGTGGAAGAAAAGGAACTGGAAGCGGCGGTAAAGGGAGCATATGCCCTGAACCTGGCCGGGCTGAATGTGACGGTTCCCCACAAACAGGCGGTAATGAAATATCTGGTGGAGATTGATGCGGATGCCGCCGCCATAGGAGCGGTGAATACTCTGGTGCGAACAGAAGGCGGCTTTAAAGGGTATAACACGGATGCGGCAGGGCTGCTGAGGGCCATGAAAAAAGCGGGAGTTTCTGTAAAGGGAGAGGACTGCATACTGATCGGCGCAGGAGGCGCTGCCAAAGCGGCTGCATATCTGCTTGCAAAAGAAGGAGCCAACGTCATCTATGTGCTGAACCGCAGCGTGGAGAGAGCGGAGGAACTGGCCGGATATATCAATGGGCTGAATGGCAGGAAGGTGATGATCCCTCTTGCAATTTCGGATTACGGTAAGATTCCGGCGGGGTCTTATGTGGCGGTCCAGTCCACCAGCGTGGGGATGTATCCCAACGTGGATGCGGCTCCGGTTGAAGACGGAGAATTTTACAAAAAGATCCATACAGGCATTGATATCGTCTACACCCCCATGGAAACCAAATTTATGAAATACGTAAAGGAGGCAGGGGGAAAGGCGGTTAACGGCCTGGATATGCTGCTGTATCAGGGGATCATCGCCTATGAACTCTGGAACCCGGATGCGCCGGTGGATGAGGATACGGCCCGTGAGGCGAAAACGCTGATGATGAACCTGCTGGGGCAGAATTGAGGTTAGGATGAAAGAGAATATCATATTAGTTGGATTTATGGGAGCGGGAAAGACCAGCGTGGGCCAGGAACTGTCTTCCAGGTATCAGAAGAAGATGGTGGATACGGACTGCTTGATAGAGGATAAGGCCGGGATGACCATATCGGATATTTTTGCCCAAAAAGGGGAAGAGTATTTCAGACAATTGGAAACAGAGGTGCTGTCGGATCTTTTGGAACAGGCGGACAATTGGGTCATTTCCGTAGGAGGCGGCCTTCCCATGAGAGAAGAAAACCGGGAGATACTGAAGGAACTGGGAGAGGTGGTTTACCTCCAGGTGGAGCCGAAAACTGTGCTTAAACGGCTGGAAGGCGATACTACAAGGCCTCTGCTTCAAGGGGATCAGGTGGAAAAAAAGGTAACGGATTTAATGGATTTCAGAGGGCCGGTGTATGAAAAAGCCGCTCACCGGATCGTCCGGGCGGACGGAAAAAGCCTGGAAGAGATAGCGGAAGAAATTTACCGGCCGGAGAAATAAAACACCTGGAGCAATAAAACGGCCAGATAAATAAAAAGGAATAGGGAGCATGAATTATGAAAATACTAGTGATGAACGGACCGAATATTAATTTTCTCGGAATCCGGGAAAAGGGCATTTACGGAACACAGGACTACGGTTTTCTGGTGACGATGATGAAGGAGAAGGCTAAAAAAGAGGGGCATGAGATCGAAGTGTTCCAGAGCAATTATGAAGGAGCCTTAATTGACCGGATCCAGGCTGCTTATCAGGATGGCACAGAGGGGATCATCATCAATCCGGGAGCATTTACCCATTATAGTTACGCGGTGAGAGACGCCCTCGCTTCCATTGAAATTCCCAAGATCGAAGTACATATTTCCAATGTCCACAAGAGGGAAGAATTCCGCCATCTTTCAGTAACCGCGCCGGTCTGCACCGGACAGGTGGTAGGGCTGGGCCTGAAGGGATATGCCCTTGCTATGGATTATCTGACGGGCCGGGAATAGATACTTCCGGGGTGAACTTACAAGGTTATCCCGGTTATTTGCAAAAAAGTGTTGAAAATACAGATATTATAGTATAAAATAAGATGGATTAAGAGAAATTCAAGGAGGAATATCATTTATGATATCAGCGGGCGATTTTAGAAACGGTATAACATTAGAGATCGATGGAAACGTATTCCAGATTATGGAATTTCAGCATGTAAAACCAGGTAAAGGTGCTGCTTTCGTTAGAACTAAAATTAAAAATGTAATGAGCGGCGGTGTAGTTGAGAAAACATTCAGGCCGACAGAGAAGTTCCCGGCAGCCAGAATCGATAGAGTGGACATGCAGTATTTATATTCTGACGGTGATTTATTCCACTTTATGGATGTGAATTCTTATGAGCAGGTTGCACTGAACAGTGAAACCATAGGCGATGCATTGAAGTTTGTTAAAGAAAACGAGATGTGCAAAGTTTGTTCTTATAACGGCAATGTATTCTCAGTAGAGCCTCCGTTATTCGTAGAATTAGAGATCACTGATACAGAGCCAGGATTCAAAGGAGATACCGCTCAGGGCGCTACCAAACCGGCTGTTGTTGAGACAGGTGCTACCGTATACGTGCCTTTATTCGTGGATCAGGGAGACAAGATCAAGATCGATACACGTACCGGAGAATATTTATCCAGAATTTAATGAGATCGATGTTGCTAAAGATTGTCCTTCATGCAGGAACTGTCCTGTATGAGGGATACTTTTTTGACCATGAGCTTGAGTTTTTGTTGTAAATCCTTTATAATATAATTTTAGATAACAGTTCAGACGGCGGGAAAATTGATAAAGAAAGCTGCGTCAAGCTCGCTTGTAAGCAGTTTTCTTTATCAATTTTCACATCGGATGGACATCCGATGCTTCTTGACCGGCTTTTTCGGTCAAGAAGATGAACCATCTGAACTGTTACAATTTTAGTCCGATAATTTTGAAAAGGAGACCAGGAACGTGAAGAAGATTCTTGATTTGATAGTAGCGGAGATAAAACCGGCTTTTACCGGGTGCGGGTATGATGAATCTTATGCGAAAGTAACGTTGTCAAACCGTCCTGATTTATGTGAATACCAGTGTAATGGAGCAATGGCAGCCGCCAAGGCATATAAAAAGAAACCCATTGATATTGCCAATGAGGTGGTGGAAAAGCTGGCGGAGAGCCGCATGTTTTTAGAAGCGTCGGCCGTTATGCCGGGATTTATTAATTTGAAACTGGATGCCGCATATCTGGCCGGCTATATGAATGAGATGGAGGGCGCAAAAAAGCTGGGCCTGGAAGCGGTAGAGGCGCCGGAGACGATCATTGTAGATTACGGCGGAGCCAATGTGGCAAAGCCCCTGCATGTGGGACATCTCCGTTCTGCTGTCATCGGTGAGAGCGTGAAGCGTATGGGACGGTTTATTGGCCATAACGTGATCGGAGATGTACATCTGGGAGACTGGGGTCTGCAGATGGGGCTGATCATCGAAGAGCTGAGGGACAGAAAGCCGGAGCTGGTTTATTTTGATGAATCCTATACCGGAGAATATCCCAAGGAGCCTCCGTTTACCATCAGCGAGCTGGAAGACATCTATCCTGCGGCCAGCGGAAAATCCAAGGTGGATGAAGGATTCAAAGAGAGGGCCCAGACGGCCACATTTAAACTGCAGAATGGTTATGCGCCATACCGTGCCATATGGAAACACATTATGGCGGTGTCTTTAGCTGATTTGAAGAAGAATTACGGCAATTTAAACGTCACATTTGATTTGTGGAAAGGGGAGAGCGATGCCCAGCCATATATTCCGGATTTAATTCAGGATCTGATTGACCAGGGGCTTGCATATGAGAGCCAGGGGGCTTTGGTTGTGGATATTGCAGAAGAGGCAGACCCTAAGGAACTTCCGCCCTGCATTGTGCGCAAATCCGACGGAGCGGCTTTGTACGCGACTTCCGATTTGGGAACCATTATCGAGAGGGAAAAGGCTTTCAAACCGGACCGCTATATCTATATCGCGGATAAAAGGCAGGAACTGCATTTTACCCAGGTATTCCGTGTGGCGAAAAAAGCCGGTATTGTATCCAGGGATACTCCTATGTCCTTCCTTGGGTTTGGAACCATGAATGGGAAAGACGGAAAACCGTTTAAAACCAGGGACGGCGGCGTGATGCGTCTTGAAACGCTGATTGCCAATATCAATGAAGAAGTGTTTAAACGGATTATGGAAAACCGTACCGTTTCCGAGGAGGAAGCGAGGGAGACAGCTAAGATCGTAGGTCTGGCGGCGCTCAAATATGGAGATCTGTCCAACCAGGCGGCTAAGGATTATATCTTTGATATTGACCGCTTCATCTCTTTTGAAGGGAATACGGGCCCCTATATTTTATATACAATCGTGCGCATTAAATCTATCCTGGCCAAATATGATGGTTTGGAAGCGAAGTATGAAGGAACGCCAAAGATCCTTCCGGCCGTATCGGATTCTGAAAAAGCGCTTATGATCGAACTGGCCAAGTACAACGAAGTGGTGGAAACCAGTTTTACAGAGACTGCGCCGCATAAGATCTGCCAGTATATCTATGACTTATCCAATGCATTTAACCGCTTTTACCATGATACCAGGATTGTTGCGGAGGAAGATAAAAAACAGCAGGCAGGCTGGATCAAACTGATCAGTCTGACCAAGGATGTTTTAAATGTATGTATTGATTTGTTGGGCATCGAGGCGCCGGAGAGAATGTAGAATCTATGATTAATGTTTCTGAGATGACAGTCCGCACTTTCTGGAAGGGCGAGTCAGGGATTACCGGAACCGTGGAAGAAGACGGCCGGAAATTTAAAACTAAATTAGAGATCAAGGGTAGACAGGTCAATGCCTACTCTTGTTCTTGTGCGAATGGAAATTCCTATAAGGGCATGTGCAGTCACTGCAGGGCCCTTTTTGCGTATTATGAAGGGCAGTCAGGTAAGGGGCAGGAAAAGCCTGTTTATACCTCGCCGGAAGTCAGGACGATGATCCGGGAATATACAAACAGGGAAGTGACCCGGATCATCAGTGAAGGAGAAGGGGGAAACGTGAGTTTTGAATCCCGCCTGATACTGGATCGGAAAGAGGTGAAGGCAGAATTTAAGCTGGGCAGGGACCGCTTTTATGTTGTAAAGGATCTGATCGCGTTTACAGAGGCGATGGGGAACGGAGCATTTGTGGAATACAGCAAAAGCCTGGCATTTCATCACAATCCGGATGCCTTTGATGAGGAGGGCAGAAAACTGGCCGGGCTGGTTGTGGAGCTGGTCGGCTCGTATAAGGAGTGCTATTCCCAATTTCAAAAGGGATCCTTTGCCACAGTTCCCAGCATACGCCAGCTGAATTTAAGCAGATCGAACCGTGACCGGTTTTTTAATCTTTTGCTGGGAAGCAGTCTGGAAGTGGAGGACCAGCGTGGAAGCAGCAGGAAGATGAAGGTTCTTGACCAGAATCCCGACCTTAGGATTTTTGTGCGTAAGGCCGGAAAGGATGGGATACGGGTTTTCCTGGATAAAGAGATGTTCTGTTTTGCAGGCGACCGCCGTCTTTATATCGGATATAAGGATTCGCTGTACTGCTGCAATCCTGAATTCACCCGGGCAGCAGGGGAATTTCTGGTTCAGATCATGCAGAAAGATGTAAAAAGCCATGAAATCGAACTGAATGATAAGGACGTTCCTTTATTTTATGAAAGAATATTAAAAGAGCTGGAGCCTTGCTGTGTGATCGACTGCGAAGGCGTTAACCTGGCGGATTACCAGCCCAAAGAGCTGAAAGCCCGGTTTGAATTTGACAGTCCCAGTACCAGGGAACTGACTCTCCGGCCCATTTTAAGCTACGGGGATTTTTCGTTTCATCCTGTGGAGGACGAAAAGGTGCCCAGAGCGGTCTGCCGTGATGTGCCTGGAGAATACAGAATCAGCCGGCTCATCACCAAATATTTTAAATATAAAGAACAGGATACGGCCAATCTGGTGATAAAAGATGATGAGGATACCATGTACCGGCTTCTGACCCATGGGATTGCTGAATTTGAAGCTCTGGGAAGTGTGTATTTATCAGAGCGTTTTAAAGCGGTAAAGGTGCTTCCCTCTCCTAATGTGTCCATCGGCGTTAATATGGCCGGGGACTGGCTGGAGCTGACCATTGACGCCGGGGATATGAGCGGGGCGGAACTGAGCCGTATTCTTTCTGAATACAGCCAGAAGAAGCGGTATTTCCGTTTGAGAAGCGGAGAGTTTATCCAACTGGAGGATACCGGCCTCATGTCGATAGCCCAGCTTCTGGAAGGGCCTTTGGTCAACCGGGCGGAGCTGTTGGATAAGAAAATGCGTCTGCCGCGTTACCGGGCATTTTACCTGGACAGCATTTTAAAAGAGAGCCAGGGGGTCACTTTTTACAGGGATAACCTTTTTAAAGCCGTGGTGAGAGGTATGAAGTCCTATGAAGACGGTGACTTTGAGGTGCCAAAACCTTTGCAGCCGGTTTTAAGAGGATATCAAAAAAAGGGCTTTTTCTGGCTGAGAACGCTGGACGCCTATGGTTTCGGCGGAATTCTGGCAGACGATATGGGACTTGGAAAGACGATTCAGATCATTTCCGTACTTTTGGATGAATCATATCAGAATCAACAGGGGACTTCCCTGATTGTCTGTCCCGCATCCCTGGTCTATAACTGGGAATGCGAGTTCAAACAGTTTGCCCCTGAATTAAAGACCCTGCTGGTGACAGGCAATGCGGCGGAACGGGAAGAAAAACTGGCGGATGCGGCCCGGTTCGACGTCCTGATTACTTCCTATGATCTCTTAAAACGGGATATCCTTTTGTACCGCGGCCTTTCATTCCGGTTCCAGATCATAGACGAGGCCCAGTATATTAAGAATGCCAATACTCTGAGCGCAAAAGCGGTGAAGGCGGTGAATGCCAGGACAAAATTTGCACTGACAGGAACTCCCATTGAGAACAGGCTCAGCGAGCTCTGGAGCATTTTTGACTATCTGATGCCAGGTTTTTTGTTCACGTATTCCAGGTTCAAGAAGGAATATGAGATTCCGGTTATAAAGGAGAACGACGAGGATGCGCTTCGCAGCCTGCACCGGATGATCGGCCCATTTGTCCTCAGACGGCTGAAAAAAGATGTGCTGAAAGACCTGCCGGATAAGCTGGAAACCGTGGTATATTCCGGTTTTGAGAAGGAACAGAAAGACCTGTATACGGCGGCGGCTTATCAGTTGAAACAGCAGCTTGAACAGCAGGACGGCTCCTTTAGCGGTGATAGGATGCAGATTCTGTCCCAGCTTACCCGTCTGCGCCAGATTTGCTGCGATCCGTCCCTCCATTTTGAGAATTACAAGGGCGGTTCTGCCAAGCTGGATACCTGTATGGACCTGCTGTGCAACGGCGTGGCGGGAGGACACAAAATCCTGTTGTTTTCACAATTTACCTCAATGTTGGAGATTATTGGAAAGAGGCTGGTAAAAGAAGGAATTTCGTATTATACTTTAATTGGTGCTACAAGTAAAGAAGAAAGACTGAAGATGGTAAATTCATTTCAAAAGGATGATACGTCTGTATTTTTGATTTCCCTGAAAGCAGGGGGCACAGGGCTGAATCTGACTGCGGCCGATATGGTCATCCACTATGATCCATGGTGGAATGTGGCGGCCCAGAACCAGGCTACGGACCGTACACACCGGATTGGACAGGAAAAGCAGGTGGCTGTATTTAAACTGATCATGAAGAATACCATTGAAGAAAATATATTGAGACTACAGGAGAATAAGAGGCATCTCGCAGAGCAGGTAATAACCGGCGATATGGTTTCGCTCAGCAGTTTGACCAAAGAGGAGCTGCTGGAAATCCTCAGCTAAGATTGGGACGGAGGACGGCCGATGATGGATAATGATAAGCTTGCGCAGGACTTTGAATATGACAAAGAACATCTTTTTGAAGCTCTGGCAGAAAGCACGGAGAATTATATCTATGTGGGGAATTTGAAGACGGGGACATTCCGTTACAGTCCCAATATGGTGGAAGAGTTTGATCTTCCGGGTCAGATTGTGCCTGATGCGGCTTTATTTTGGGCGGAAAAAATCCATCCTCATGACAGCCAGGTGTTTTTGGAAGCTAATCAGGAGGTGGCCGGCGGAAAGGCGGAAAGCCACAGCGTGGAGTACCGTGCGAAAAACCGCTCAGGAGAGTGGGTCTGGCTCCGGTGCCGGGGCCATATGATCAGGGATGAAGAAGGACGTCCCAATTTGTTTGCAGGAATTATTACCAATCTGGATAAAAAGAACCGGGTGGATCATATCACCGGATTATACAATAAATTTGAATTTGAAAAAGAAGTCCGCAGGATGATCCAGCAGTATCCCGGAGTTCCCTTCGGAATCCTTCAGCTGGGGATTGATAATTTCAAGAATATCAATAATTTATATGACCGGGTGTTCGGGGATGAGGTGATCAGGATTCTGTCCCAGAAGATGTCCGGTATCCTGCCGGGGAATGCAAAACTTTACCGCATGGACGGGGATGAATTCTGTATTATCATAAAAAATCCGGCCAAGGGTATTTTTGAGAACATTTACCGCAAGATCCATGAGATGTGCCAGCGTCAGCAGCAGTATAATGATAAAAGATATTACTGTACGGTTTCGGCCGGCGGCACATTTTATCCTAAAGATGCATCAGATTATCTGACACTGCTTAAGTTTGCCGGATATTCTATGGAGTATTCCAAGAATCAGGGAAAGAACCGTCTTACCATCTTTTCCGATGAGATTTTGGAGAGAAAAGAAAGGGATCTGGAACTGCTGGAGCTTCTCAGAGAAGATATTGAGAATGATTTCAAGCATTTCGCCCTCTATTACCAGCCCCAGGTAGAAGCGCGTACCGGACGGATCGTAGGCGCCGAAGCACTTGTCCGGTGGAAATGCGAAAAGTACGGCAATATTCCGCCGTCTGAATTCATTCCGCTTTTAGAGCGGAGCAATCTGATTCTGCAGGCGGGCCGGTGGATTTTCAGGCAGGCTGTGCTTCAGTGCAGGGAATGGATGAAAACACTGCCTGATTTCCTGATGAGCATCAATCTGTCCTATCTGCAGGTGGTGGAAGCTGACTTTGTCAATTTCATCAGCGAGGTACTGAGGGAAACCGGAGTGCCCTGCGAAAATCTGCTGCTGGAACTGACTGAAACATATCTGATCCGGGAACAGAACCAGGTGAATGAAAAGTTCCGCACGATTCAGGAAATGGGAATTTCGGTGGCTATGGATGATTTTGGCACGGGATATTCTTCTCTGGGCGTGCTGAAGAATACGCCTGTAGACCTGGTAAAGATAGACCAGACATTTGTCCGGGAAATTTCCAACTCTTTTGATGTGACCTTCATCCGCTTTATTGTGGCCTTATGCCATGATGTAGGAAAAGAGGTATGTCTGGAGGGTGTGGAAACGGGAGATGAATACGGAGTGGTAAAAGATATCGGCCTGGAGTATATACAGGGCTACTACTTCGGAAGGCCTGTTCCGGCAGAAATATTTGAAAAAAATTATTTGTAACAGTTCAGGACGGCGGGAAAAATGGTGAAGATGATGAGCCGTTCGGAACCGTTACAATTATTTGAAGTAAAAAAAGCACTTGCAAAAAAATGCAGGTGCTTTTATAATGGTTAACAGTTAATTAGTTAATTATTACTTAGCTAATTATTTAGGACAAAAGGAAAGGAGGAAACAGGATGAATCAATGTTTAAAGGACTGGGATTCTCCATATCATACATTAATAGGGGAATATATTTATGGCAACCGTATGCACCGGGCGGTGCTGGAGCGTCAGCTTAATAAAACAGGCGTTTACCGGAGCCAGCACCAGATTCTCATGTTCATCGCCAAAAACCCTAATTCTTCACAGAAGGACATTGCCAACACCTTTCATGTTTCCACCGCTACCATAGCGGTTTCTTTGAAGAAGCTGGAAAAGGGCGGATATATAAAGCGGATTGTGGATCAGGAGGATAACCGGTTTAACAAAATCTGCATTACGGAAAAAGGCAGCCAGATTGTGGAGAGCAGCATGAAGTTTTTCCGCTACGTGGAAGAACAGATGTTTTCAGGCTTTTCCCAAGAGGAGATGGACTGCTTAGAGGGGCTTTTCAAACGTATGAATATGAATTTGCAGAATCTGATGACGGAGACGGAAAAGGAGGGACACAGATGAAACGTTATAAAAAGTATGCAAAACCTTATTTAAGCGCCTTTATTATTGGGCCGCTTCTGATGCTGACTGAAGTATTTGGAGAAGTCATGCTGCCTAAGCTGATGTCGCTGATCATCAACAATGGGGTGGCGGAGCGCAATTCCGGTTATATCATTGGAATCGGGATCGTCATGGTGCTGGCTACTTTAGTCATGGCAGCCGGAGGAATCGGAGGAGCCTATTTTTCAGCAAAGGCGTCGATTTGTTTTACCAGCGATTTGAGAAACGACATTTTTACGAAGGTACAGGGATTTTCATTCCAGAATATCGATAAATTCAGCACCGGTTCTCTGGTAACCAGGCTAACCAATGACATCCAGCAGATTCAGAATGTGCTGATGATGGGGCTGAGAATGATGCTGCGTGCGCCGGGAATGCTGGTAGGCGCATTGATTATGGCTTTTTTAATGAATGCAAAGCTGGCAGTGGTCATATTGGTAGTCATCCCTCTTCTGACAGCGGCGATTGCCGTGATTCTAAAAACCGCATTTCCCCGCTTTGAAATCATGCAGAAGAAGATTGACCGGCTCAATTCCGGCATTCAGGAAATGCTGACCAATGTAAGGGTTATCAAATCCTTTGTGCGGGAGGATTACGAAGAGGAGAAGTTTAAGACCACCAATGAAGATTTAAAACAGAGCAGTTTAAATGCGATGAAGATCGTGATCGCCACCATGCCTGTGATGATGCTGGCTATGAACATCACAACTCTGGCAGTGGTCTGGTATGGGGGAAATATCATCATAGCAGGAGATATGAAGGTCGGTGATCTGACGGCGTTTACCACCTATATCGTACAGATCCTGATGTCCCTGATGATGCTGTCCATGGTATTTTTACAGAGTTCCCGTGCCATGGCTTCCATAAAACGTGTGAATGAAGTGATGGATACCGAGGTGGATTTAACGGATGAACATGCGTCCAGAAAAGACGCCCTTGTGGAAAAGGGCAGGGTGGAATTTAAAGATGTCAGCTTCCGCTATGGCAGCCAGGACGAAGGTATGGTCCTGGAGCATATCAGTTTCACCGCCGAGCCGGGGCAGACGATCGGCATTATCGGAGCCACGGGCAGCGGCAAGACCAGCCTGGTTCAGATGATACCAAGGCTTTATGACGCTACCGAAGGGCAGGTTCTGGTGGATGGAATCGATGTAAGGGATTATTCTTTGAGGAATTTAAGGGAAGGCGTGGGTATGGTTCTTCAGAAAAATGTCCTGTTTTCCGGTACAATTGAGGAAAACCTCAGGTGGGGAGATGAAAATGCATCCTTTGACCAGGTGAGGGAGACTGCGGACAGCGCCCAGGCGGATGGATTTGTAACTTCATTTCCGGACGGATACCGGACGGAAATGGGGCAGGGAGGCGTCAATGTTTCAGGAGGCCAGAAACAGAGGCTTTGTATTGCCCGTGCCCTCTTAAAACGGCCGAAAATACTGATTCTGGACGACAGCACCAGCGCTGTGGATACGGCGACCGAAGCTAAAATACGTGAATGTTTCCAGACCACATTAAAGGATACGACGAAGTTTATCATAGCACAGAGAATCGGATCGGTGGAAGGAGCAGACCAGATCATTGTCATCGATGACGGCCGGATCATCGGCATCGGAAACCACGATGAATTGATGGCCGGATGTGAGGCATATCAGGAAATCTATTATTCACAGCGTGACAGGGAAAGTGAGGCGACGGCATAATGGAAAGACAACAAAAGATTGACAGCCTGAAACGCAGATACGGCAGGTATTCGGCGCCTGCACCTAAAAGAGGCCCGATGGGCGGCGGTCCGGCGGCCAGACGGGCGGCGGCAGATGGAAAAAAGCCGAATCAGAGCAAAGAAACCGTAAAAAGGCTGCTGGCATATCTGGATGAAGATAAGCCTATGATGATGCTTGCGTTTGTCTGCGTGATCGTCAATACCTTTGGAAGCCTGGCGGGAGCTTACATGCTCCGGCCGATTATCAATACTTATATTGCTCCTCAGAACGGGAGAGGGGACGCGGCCGGCCTGGCCCGGGCCCTTGTTGTGATGGGGGCTGTTTATATCATAGGCGTGGCGGCAAACTATGCCCAGGCCAAGGTGATGCTGACTGTGGCCCAGAATGCGCTTCAGAAGATCAGAAACGACCTGTTCACCAGGATGCAGAAACTTCCGATCAAGTATTACGATACCCATAATAACGGCGATCTCATGAGCCGTTATACCAATGACGTGGATACTATCGGGCAGATGCTGAGCAGCACCCTGGTTCAGCTGTTTTCCGGAGCCTTAAGCATTATCGGCACATTGGGCCTGATGATCTATACCAATATCTATCTGACCATAATCACTGTGCTGATGATCCCGCTGATGATGCGGGCAGGAGGCGCGGTTGCCAGACGGAGCCAGAAGTATTTTTCAGCCCAGCAGGCATCTCTGGGTGCGGTAAACGGGTATATTGAGGAGACGATTACCGGGCAGAAGGTGGTAAAAGTGTTCTGTCATGAGGATGTGGCTATTGAGGAGTTTTCCATTTTAAATGAAGATTTGAGGAATAACCAGATCCGGGCCCAGTTTTTCGGCGGTATTATGGGGCCTGTGATGGGGAATTTAAGCCAGGTGAATTATGCACTGACCGCATGTATCGGCGGACTGTTGTGTGTGTTTAAGAATTTTGACGTGGGCGGTCTGACTGTATTTTTAAACTTTTCCAGACAGTTCAGCCGGCCGATTAATGAGATATCCATGCAGATCAGCAAT
Organism: Clostridiaceae bacterium; assembly: GCA_018378255.1. Classification (GTDB taxonomy): domain Bacteria; phylum Bacillota; class Clostridia; order Lachnospirales; family Lachnospiraceae; genus CHH4-2. The sequence goes on from JAGZXV010000018.1 coordinate 29,069, forward strand.
GTATTCTCAGCCCTTGCAGGTGCGGAACGGGTATTTTCCGTTATGGATGCGGAGCCGGAACCTGTGGATGACAAGGATGCCGTCACTCTTCATCCGATGCAGGGGGATGTGAGATTTGACCATGTCACGTTTGGATATGATCCGGAAAAGGTGATTTTAAAGGATATCAGCCTCTATGCCAAGCCAGGGCAGAAGATCGCATTTGTAGGGTCTACAGGAGCGGGCAAAACGACGATCACCAATCTGCTGAACCGTTTCTATGATATCCAGTCGGGCACGATCACCATTGACGGCGTGAATATCGACCACATGAAGAGGGATGAACTGCGCAGGAACATCGCCATGGTGCTGCAGGATACCCATTTATTCACAGGGACCGTGATGGAGAATATCCGTTATGGACGGCTGGATGCCACAGACGAGGAAGTGATACAGGCCGCAAAGACGGCGTCTGCCCATTCCTTTATCATGCGTCTGCCTCATGGATATGATACCATGCTGGAAGGCGACGGAGCGAATTTAAGCCAGGGGCAGAGACAGCTTCTGAATATTGCCAGGGCCGCGGTTTCCAAGGCGCCGATCCTGATTCTGGATGAGGCCACCAGCTCGGTAGATACCAGGACGGAAAAGCATATTGAACATGGAATGGACCGTCTGATGGCTGACCGGACCACTTTAGTGATCGCACACCGGCTGTCGACCGTTAGAAATGCCAATGCGATTATGGTGCTGGAAAATGGCCGGATTATCGAAAGAGGGGATCATGATGATCTGCTGGCGATGAAGGGCAGGTATTATGAGCTTTATACGGGGCTGAAGGAACTGGATTAAAGATGGAGAATGTGTTTTAAAGGAGTTGGCGAAAGAAACGCCGTGACACATCGGAACGCGGCTGTGTATTGCCTGCGCTGGTAAAAATGTGGATTGCCCACATTGCTTGGAGGTATGAAGGGATGGAAATCCTGTTTTATAGTGGGGATGAGGGGGCGCGAGTAGACGGAATTGGTACATCCTATTGTGTGGTGGATACCTTATTGCCGTAGTAATAGAGGAAAGCGGTCTGTAAAGTGTTTCTTATAAACTGGCATGTGCCGCGCGGAATAACATTGGATAAGGAGAGGGATATGCCGGAATTGTTGAAAAACAGGTATTATAATTATGATTCAATTCATGAGCTGGCGTCGGGAATTAAGGCAGTATATCATGCCTTTCGGGTTGATGATTTTCTGGACAGCGTTATGGATGAAACATGGGATGGGTTAGAACTGAAAGCGCGTATGCGGAAGATATCTGTAAATTTGGGGAAGTATCTGCCCGGGGATTATGAACAGGCGCTTGGTATAATTGATAAGGTTATTGCAGGTTATCCGGCAGATTTTAATAACTTTGCTTTCATGTGTTTCCCGGATTTTGTGGAAGTCTTTGGGCAGGATGAATGTCATTGGGATTTGTCAATAGCAGCGTTGGAGAGATATACCCCGTCCTCATCTTCAGAATTTGCCGTAAGGCCATTTATCATAAAACATGAAGAACGCATGATGCAGCAGATGGCCGCCTGGGCCAGGCATGACAATGAACACGTGCGGCGTCTTGCCAGCGAAGGATGCCGGCCAAGTCTGCCCTGGGGTCAGGCGCTGCCAAACTTCAAAAAGGATCCATCACCGGTTTTAAACATATTAGAGCTGCTGAAAGCCGATCCATCCCTGTATGTCCGTAAAAGTGTAGCCAACAACCTGAACGATATTTCCAAAACCCACCCTGATCTGGTTGCCAAAATTGCAGTGGATTGGTACGGAAAAAACAGGCATACGGATTGGATTGTAAAACATGGATGCAGGACGCTTCTAAAAAAGGGCAGCAGGGATGTTCTGGATATCTTTGGATTTTCAGATGCCGGCAGCGTGGAGGTTCACGCGTTTTCCCTGACCCCATCATCTGTTCCGATCGGTGCGGACATAACCTTTTCCTTTCAAATCCAGGCCCAAAACGCAGCCAAAGTACGGCTGGAATATGGCATCGATTATGTAAAAGCAAACGGCAGGCGAAACCGCAAGATATTCCAAATATCCGAGATCTGTTTAAAGGAAAACGAGAAGAAATCATACATAAAAACCCATTCCTTCGCCAATAGAAGTTCAAGAAAGCATTTCCCCGGAACCCATTCAATCACACTTATCGTGAACGGCGCCGAGCGGGGAACTCTGGATTTTGAGGTATTTTCCACTCAATAGTATTTTTGATGCAGGCCAGAAACGGCCTGCTTTTTTTCTCACAAACATCCTCCTATCTGGTTATTTACAAACATCCTTTAAGCCTCTGTGTAAAAAATCCATAACCAAATTATCTTTTTTACCCAGCCAGAGAATACCAGCAGGAAAGCGGGGCGAGGCAGCGGGAGGGCGTAACTTTCTCAACCATATAAAAATGCAATTCCATTTAAGTAAAGTCCCGCACAATTTTAATATATTCCTGAGCATGATAAGGAATATAGCTGCCTTTTCTGTAAGCCGCCACAAAATCCACCGTGGTACAGGGATTGCCGACGGAAAAGACAACCGGTTTTTTATCAAACTGGATATGCTTCAAATGGCTTTCGCTGACAAAACAGATTCCCCTTCCGACAGAGGCTAACAGGCAGGAAGCCTGGATATTTCTGGTGACCAGCATGATTTTGGGGTCAAATTCATATTCCTGGAACAGAGAATTTTCGATCTGCCGGGTTCTCTGGTCGGGCAGCTGAAGGATGAATTGTTCATTCTTCAGAAGCGACAGATCAATCCATGGATATTTACAGCCCATGGTTGGAATTCCTGTGTTTGACAATGGGTGGTCTGAGGATAAAACAAGAAGAATTTCCTCGTGGCTGATGATTTCATAGCTGATATCGGGGCTTCTGGTGGGCAGGTTAAAGAAAGCGAGATCCGTTTCCCCAGTCAGAAGCCGTTCTTCCAGTTCCATGGAATTGCCTTCGTAGATGGACAGTTCCACATGCGGGTACAGGCTTTGGAAGATAGGCAGGGTACAGGGCAGCATATAGGTTCCTCTCATGACGGGAAATGCTACCTTTAGAACACCTACGTTGGAATTGATAATATCATTCATCTCATGATCCAGCTCATTTTTCAATTTGAGGATTTCTATGGCCTTGGCCACATACCGCTCTCCTGCATAAGTTAAAATGAACTTGTTCCCCATACGTTTAAACAGCTTCTGATTCAATTCTTTTTCCAGCCGCTGAAGAAATTTGGTCAAAGTGGGCTGGCTGATGTAAAGTGAACTGGCTGCTTTTGTTATATTTTGATACTTGGCGATTGCCAAAATATAAGACATATCTTTAAAATCCATAAAATTCCCCCCTATTCTCTCATATTTTAGCACAGGTAGACCATAAAAACTATAATAATTATTCCAAAAGGCTATAATAGATCCAAAACAGTGGGATAATTATGCACTTTGGCTATTGTTTTAATGAAAAATATGAATTTCACAAATGGGAATTTTAGGATTATAATTTCATTATCAGACAAAGAGAAGTTAATTAAGGAGGAGTAGAAATGGGGAAGAAAATAAAAGCATTGATCTTTCTGGGGCTCTTGACCGTCATGGCGGCTCTGGGACTTACGGGATGCGCGTCATCACAGACCACCACATTTCCTAAGCGCCCGATCGAGATGGTAATTCCATTTGGAGCAGGTGGAGCAAGCGATATTTTTGCAAGACGATATGCCGATATCGTAAAAGATTACCTGGGGGTTCCGGTGACCTGTGTGAACAAATCGGCAGCAGGTACGGTAGAGGGAATGGCTTACACGGCCAGCCAGCCGTCGGACGGCTATCTGGTTCTGGAAATCACACCTTCCGTATTGATTAAAGATGTAACAGGGGAATTTGCATTCCGGGATCATTTTGATCCGTTAATCAAGGTACAGAATGACTTGATGGCATTCGGTGTGGCAGCAGACAGCCCATTCAATACGATGGAAGAGCTGATCGCCTATGCCAAAGAGCATCCGGGCGAGCTGAAAATCGGCGGATTGAGCCCGGGCGGACTGGATGATTATATCGCCAATGGTTTTGCGCTGGAAGCAGGATTCGAATGGACTTATGTTCCTTATAAATCAGGATCTGAAGTAAAGGCTGCAGTGCTGGGCGGAGAGTTGGATGTTTATCAGGATAAATTATCTTCATTTCTTCCATTGGTTGAATCCGGGGATATCAAAGCATTGGTGGTTTTGAATGATGAGGAAGTGGATACCCCGCTTTTAAAAGATGTACCGAGTTCAGAAGAGCTGGGAATTGATTTCACTCAGGGATCATGGAGAGGCTTCTGTGTGGCAAAAGGCGTTCCGGAAGATGTAAAGCAGGCGCTGTTAAAAGCGTTTAACGAAGCATATCAGGATCCCAGATATGCGGCGCTGGAAGAAGAGATGAAAACGAATCTGAGCAACGGCTATATGGATGCCGGGCAGTATGGACAGTCCTGGAATGAGGAATGCACCAGTCTGCATGATACCTTTAAACAGATCGGTCTGCTGGATGAAAATGACCAGTTGGTCGCTTCCGATGTCAGCGGCGATGTGCTTGGAGACATGGGATTCCCGATGTTTGTGATCGTGCTGGGAGTTGTGCTTCTCATCATCATTTTCCTGCAGTCTCTTAAAAAAGCCGGAAGTGTAAAACAGGTATTCGCATTTGGAAAGCCGGAGTCCGGTATGCTCAGCACCATAATCATGCTGGGATTGTATGTGGCTTCCATGAATTACATAGGATTTGCAGCATCCACCTTCGTATTCTCATTCTTGAATGCCAGGTTGATGGGATATAAGAATTATAAGGTACTGGCCATATTTACTGTGATCTTTACGGTACTGGTCGTGTTGATCTTTGGTAAGGTATTCTATGTACCGCTGCCAAGAGGCTTGGGATTCTTCAGAGATCTAAGCTATTTCGTATATTAGGAGGTGTATGTATGAATCCAACAGCAATCATAGAAGCTTGTTTACAGGTTTTTACGCCATTGAATCTTGTATTTGTAGTAGCCGGAGTTATGTTCGGTATGATCTGCGGAGCGCTTCCGGGGCTCAGTTCATCCATGGCAATTGTTTTGATGCTGCCGTTTACTTATACGATGACACCGGTCAGCGCCATAGTAATGCTGGTAGCTGTGTACGTTGGCGGCGCCTGCGGCGGAAGTATCAGCGCCATTCTTTTAAAAACACCAGGTACGCCTGAAGCCGTGGCGACCACCTTCGATGGTTATCCCATGGCCCAGAAAGGTAAGGCAGGAAGAGCTTTGGGAGTTGCCGTATCAGCGTCTTCCGTAGGCGGCATCATGTCGGCCATTGCAATGCTGATCTGTGCGCCTCTTCTGGCAATGCTGGCATTGAAATTCCAGAGTGCGGAATATTTCGCATTGGGACTTTTAGGACTTAGCTGTATCACCAGTATCGGCGCCAAGAATCAGACAAAAGCATTGTTTTCAGTCTGCATCGGCCTGCTTTTATCCACTGTGGGCATCGATGCGATTAACGGAGCGTACCGTTTTACATTCGATCAGGTATTCTTATTAAATGGAATTGACTACATTCCTGTTATGATCGGTTCATTTGCGCTGACAGAAGTTTATAAAAATGCAGCAGAATATAAGAACCGTGATACATCCACCGTAGCGGACAGTAAAAAAATATCACTTGAGACTTTAAAATTAAAAGAACTGGCGAAGATGTGGGCGGTTCTGTTAAAATCATCGGTCATCGGAACCATCATCGGTATTATCCCTGCGGCCGGAGGTTCCATCGCATCCTTAGTCAGCTATGGAGTTGCAGCCAAATCCAGCAAGCATCCGGAAGAATTCGGCAAGGGATGTGATGAAGGAATTGCAGCGCCGGAATGTGCTAATAATGCGGCTATCGGCGGAAGCCTTGTTCCAACCATGGTGCTTGGAATTCCGGGAAGCCCTACGGCTGCAATCATTATGGCGGCATTTATGATCCATAACCTGACACCGGGACCCTTGTTAATCAGAAACCAGCCGGTTCTCTTGAATGCAATTTTCCTTGGTATTGTTTTGGCATCTCTGTTATTGTTCGTTGTGGGAAGATTCATTACAAAGCAGTTTGCCCAGATTTTAAAGCTTCCATATCCTCTGCTTGGAACCGTTATCGCAGCTCTTGGAACTGTTGGAGCCTATTCCCTGCACAACAGCTACTATGATGTGCTGATCATGTTCGGCTTCAGCTTTATTGGAATTCTGTTCAACAAATTTAACTATTCCAACCCAGCTATGATTCTGGGCCTGATTTTAGGAAGTATTGTGGAAAATAACCTGAGAAAGCAGCTGATCCTGTCAGGAGGAAGCGCAGCATCCTTCTTCACCAGGCCGCTGGCAATTGTCATCATTGTTGTAGCCGTGATCGCTTTTGCGTCACCTCTTCTTCAGGGGTTAAAAGATAAGAAGACAGGAAAGGCAGGTGCGTAATATGGTATCAAAGCATATGATTCCCTGCACAATTATGAGAGGGGGAACCAGTAAAGCGTTGTTCTTTATGGAAAAGGATCTTCCTCCGGCAGGAGATGAGAGAGACCGGGTTCTGATGGAACTCATGGGCAGTCCGGATAAGAAGCAGATTGACGGCCTTGGCGGGGCGGCATCCGTCACAAGCAAGGTAGCGATTATTTCTGTTTCCAGCCGGGAAGATGCGGATGTGGACTATACCTTCGCCCAGGTATCGGTGGATAAACCTCTTGTAAGCTATAAAGGAAACTGCGGTAATATTTCATCCGCAGTTGGGCCATATGCCATTGAGAAAGGTCTTGTAAAAATAACCGGTTCTGTTACAAAGGTGCGCATTTATAATACCAATACGGATAAGATTATTGTGTCTGAAGTGCAGACCGGCGGAGGGGCTGTCAATTATACGGGGGATTTGGCAATCGCCGGAGTTCCTGGAACCGCAGCTCCCATCAAACTGAATTTTGTTAATCCGGCCGGTTCTGTTACAGGGAAACTTCTCCCTACCGGTAATGCCAGCGACAGGATTGAAGTGCCGGGAGTAGGAGAAATCGAGATTTCAATTGTAGATGCGGCAAACCCTCTGGTATTTGTCAAAGCGGAGGATCTGGGGCTGAAAGGAACAGAGCTTCCGGCCGCCCTGGATCAGGATGAAGAGATGCTGAACCGGTTGGAAACGGTCCGCGGCATTGCGGCTGTGAAACTGGGACTGATCGACGATTATAAGAAGTCGGCCTGGGAAACGCCGGGCGTGCCTAAAATGACGTTCGTATCAAAGCCTTCCGATTATAAGACAGCAGGCGATTCTGAGATAAAGGCGGATCAGGTGGATATCCTGTCCAGGATGATGTCCATGCAGAAAACCCATCCAACCTATGCCATGACAGGGGCTATGTGTACGGTGGCAGCAGCTGTGGTCCCGGGAAGCGTGGTAAATCAGGTTTTGCGCGAGAATGCGGACCCGGCTTATATAAGGATCGGGCATCCAGGCGGAATATTAGCTGCAGGTACGGATTTTAAGGTGGAAGAGAATGGAGAGGTAACCATATTCCAGACATCCGGATTCCGTACTGCCAACTTTTTAATGGATGGCCTGGCATATTATAACGGAAGATAGGATACCGGTTCGGGGATTTAGGAAAATAAAAAAAGCGGAATTGCAGATGTCAGAGTCATAACATCATGCAGTTCCGCCTTTTGCGCGATATAGTTTATAAGCTGAGCTGGAAAATGATAGTGAACAGGGGAATTATAAAAAATTCGGGATCAAATCCTCTGAAAACTGAAGAATTAATGAATTCATCCTGTTATATTAATGTCAATATGGATTTACGGACCGGTATGACAAATAAAATGCTTCATTTAACCCGGGAAACGGAGAGAAAAAGGGGGCAGAGGCGGAAACGGCAGTTTGACGCTGTAAATCATTAATGCGGTATCCTGTAGATTTTAAAGCATATCAGGCATCCGATGAAGAGGTGAGTCTGTATTTATCACAATCGTTGGAAATGTTCTTATTATGGAAAATGATACATCAATCACTTATTCAAATTTCTAATAAAAGATGATATAAAAAGTAATAAAACTACTAGAACTGCAGGTCCGTAAAAGAATAAAAATCATGATCTTTGTTAAAAAAAATACAAAAAAATAAATGTATAAAATGATGAGAACAGAGGATATTTTCCTCTGTTCTTTGACGTTTCTCACATATTATTTTTAAATTGTATTTTTGTAAAAACATGAAACTATCGACATGTTTTTACATCGTTTTTTTTTTGTCAGGAATTATTGATAAAAATACAAAATCATTTAGTCAATTTCCTGGAAAGATAAGGAAATAGGCGGTATTTGATAAAAATTTTTCAATTGTTTCGAAATTTGAATTGTGCTATACTGTACAAGATAGTTAATCCGGGAGGTCTGTTTTGGCGCTTTCGGGTATAAACGAAATAGTATAGAAAGAGGGTTAGTTAGATGGGATTGGCTACATTTAAAGGCGGCATCCATCCTTATGAAGGAAAAGAACTGTCCGAGTCCAAGCCGGTACAGATTCTGATGCCAAAAGGGGATATGGTATTTCCAATGTCTCAGCACATCGGAGCGCCTGCAACACCACTGGTAGCAAAAGGCGACCAGGTTCTGGCGGGACAGAAGATCGGCGAAGCCAGCGGTTTCATTTCAGCCAACGTAATCAGTTCTGTTTCAGGAACGGTAAAGGCGATTGAACCAAGGCGCGTTGCAAATGGTGCGATGGTGAATTCTGTCATCATTGAAAATGATGGCGAGTACAAAACTGTAGAAGGATTAGGAACTGACAGAGATTCCTCTAAGCTTTCCAAACAGGAGATCCGTGACATCGTGAAAGCGGCAGGCATCGTAGGTTTGGGCGGCGCAGGCTTCCCTACACACGTAAAGCTGACGCCAAAGGATGAAAGCAAGATTGATTACATACTTGTCAACGGTGCAGAATGTGAACCGTATCTGACTTCCGATTACCGCATGATGATTGAGGAACCGGAAAAGATCGTAGGCGGATTAAAGGTAGTTTTACAGTTATTTGATAACGCAAAGGGTGTAATCGGCATTGAAAACAACAAGCCGGAAGCGATTAAGATCCTCACCGATCTGGTTAAGGATGAGCCGAGAATCAGTGTCTGCCCCCTTCTTACCAAGTACCCGCAGGGCGGCGAGCGCTCTTTAATCAATGCGATAACGGGAAGAAAGGTTAACTCCTCCATGCTTCCTGCTGATGCAGGCTGTATCGTGGACAATATCGATACCATTATCGCCATTTATATGGCAGTCTGCAAGACAACGCCTCTTATGAGACGTATTGTGACTGTAACCGGTGATGCGGTTACCAACCCACAGAACTATAATGTTAAGATCGGTACCAATTTCCAGGAATTAGTGGACGCAGCAGGCGGATTTAAGACAGAGCCTGAAAAGCTGATTGCAGGCGGCCCTATGATGGGAATGGCGCTCTTTGATCTGAATATTCCGGTAACTAAGACATGTTCCGCGCTTACCTGCTTCACTAAAGATGAAGTAGCAGCCAATGCGCCCAGCGCTTGTATCCGCTGCGGCAAATGCGTAAGCGTATGTCCGAGCCATATCGTACCTCAGATGATGATGGATGCAGCCGAGAGAAATGACTGCGCATTATTCGAAAAGCTGAACGGCATGGAATGTATGGAATGCGGAAGCTGTACCTTTATCTGTCCGGCTAAGCGGCCGCTGACACAGGCATTTAAAGAGATGAGAAAGACGGTTGCGGCTAACCGCCGTAAGAAAGCGTAGGAGGGGAAGACATGTCTAAATTATATAACGTATCATCATCCCCGCATGTGAGAAGCAAAGTGACAACCCAGAGCATCATGTTCGACGTTGCAATCGCTATGCTCCCTGCAGCTGCGTATGGTGTATACCAGTTTAAGTTAAGAGCGTTGCTTGTAATCATCGCGACGGTAGCAGCCTGTGTGCTGAGTGAATATGTGTATGAAAAACTGATGAAAAAGACCATTACCATTGCGGACGGTAGTGCGCTGGTAACAGGTATGATCCTGGCTTTAAACATGCCCCCTACAATCCCGATCTGGATTCCTGTATTAGGCGGCGTGTTTGCCATCGTTGTAGTAAAACAGTTATACGGCGGACTTGGACAGAACTTTATGAACCCTGCCCTGGCAGCCAGATGTTTCCTGCTGATTTCCTTTACAGGAAAGATGTCAACATTTACCCTGGACGGCGTGTCCGGAGCGACTCCTCTTGCAGTTATGAGAGCAGGCGGCGAATATAATGTTATGAATATGTTCATCGGAAGGATCCCGGGAACCATCGGTGAGGTTTCCGTAGTGGCCCTGTTGATCGGCGCTGTGTATATGCTGGTGAGAAAAGTCATCACCATCCGCATCCCGGCAACTTATATCATCACATTTGCCCTGTTCATCTTCATTTTCGGCGGATTTGATGTGAATTATACGCTGGCACACCTTTGCGGCGGCGGTTTGATCTTCGGTGCGTTCTTCATGGCAACCGATTATGTAACAAGCCCGATCACTCCAAAGGGACAGATTGCATTTGGTGTTCTGCTTGGTCTGTTAACCGGTATTTTCCGTCTTTGGGGCGGTTCCGCAGAGGGAGTTTCCTATGCGATCATCCTGAGCAACATCTTAGTACCGTTAATTGAGAAGGTAACCCTTCCAAAAGCATTTGGAAAGGAGGGCAAGTAAGATGAGTAAAGGTGGATTTATGAAAGACGCTGTTATCTTATTTGTGATTACTTTGATAGCAGGTATCTGTCTTGGCGGTGTTTATACGATCACAAAAGAGCCGATTGCCATAGCTCAGCAGGCGGCAAAAGAAAAAGCTTACAGAACAGTTTTCCCGGGAGATTATAAATTCCCTGCCAACGAAGAGATTACCGCAGCGATTCCGGCAGCCAATGAAGCTTTGGCAGGCATGGGATACGGCAACGTATTGGTATCGGAAGCTGTTGAAGTGGTTGACGGCAATAACGCCGTAGTTGGTTCCGTAGTTTCTGCCACTTCAAAAGACGGTTTTGGCGGAGCGGTCAGCGTTTCCGTAGGTATTGATGCCGACGGTACCGTAAAAGGCATTGAATTTTTGTCTATTTCCGAAACACCCGGTCTGGGAATGAATGCGACGAAACCTGCATTTAAAGACAAATTTTCTAATAAAAAAGTGGAATCCTTTGTCGTGACAAAGTCAGCGCCTGCAGCAGATAATGAAATCGATGCTATGAGCGGCGCCACCATAACATCAAACGCAGTAACCAATGCAGTGAATGCGGCTGTTTATTTCGCAAATAACTGCATGGCACAATAACAGGAGGTGGGAAGTTTGAATACATGTAAAGAACGTTTATATAACGGTATTATAAAAGAAAACCCGACCTTCGTCCTGATGTTAGGTATGTGTCCTACATTGGCGGTCACAACTTCAGCTGTGAATGGTTTGGGTATGGGCCTCAGTACCACGGTGGTACTGATTATGTCCAACATTATTATTTCAGCATTGCGTAATATCATTCCGGACAGAGTTCGTATTCCGGCATTTATCGTAATCGTAGCTTCATTGGTAACGGTTGTACAGCTTTTGATCCAGGGATATCTTCCTTCCCTGTATGATTCACTGGGCATTTACATTCCGCTTATCGTTGTTAACTGTATTATCCTGGGCCGTGCGGAGTCCTATGCATCTAAAAATGGTCCTTTATTATCCTGCTTCGATGGTATTGGTATGGGACTTGGATTTACCCTGGGTTTGACCTGCATCGGTATCTTCCGTGAGTTTTTGGGATCCGGCGCATTCTTCAACATGGAATTTGTTCCTGAAGATTTCAGAATTTCAATCTTTGTTCTGGCTCCGGGCGCATTCTTCGTGCTGGCACTGCTGACTGCGCTTCAGAACTATTTTAAAGCTCCTTCCGCAACCAATGGTTCCGCTCCCAAGTCTAAACTGGCATGCGGCGGAAACTGCAGCACCTGTACAGGTTCTTCCTGTATGGCGAACCACGACATTCTGGAAACCCGTTTAAGACAGGCAGAAGAAGAGGCGTTGGCGAAGAAAAAAGCAGAAGTTGCAGCAAAACAGGCACAGTTAGAAAAAACTACCGGAAAAAAAGAAGAATAGGAGGATGGATTAGATGAAAGAGTTATTGTTAGTAGCCATTGGCTCCGCGCTTGTAAACAACGTCGTATTGAGCCAGTTCTTAGGTCTGTGTCCATTCCTTGGTGTTTCTAAGAAAGTAGAAACTTCTGCAGGTATGGGTGCTGCCGTAATCTTTGTTATTACGATCGCATCGATTGTAGCAAGTTTGATTTATGACGGAATTCTGGTTACCTTCCATTTGGAATATCTCCAGACAATCGTATTTATCCTGGTTATCGCAGCGCTGGTTCAGTTCGTAGAGATGTTTTTGAAGAAATCCATGCCGGCTCTTTATGAGTCCCTTGGTGTGTTCCTTCCTCTTATCACTACAAACTGTGCTGTATTAGGTGTAGCATTGACAAACGTTCAGAAAGAATATGACTTTATCACAAGTGTTGTCAACGGTATTGGTACGGCAGTTGGTTTTACCATTGCCATCGTTATGCTTGCCGGCATTCGTGAAAAGATTGAACACAATGACATTCCTCATACAATCCAGGGGTCACCTATTGTTTTGATTACCTCAGGTCTTATGGCAATCGCGTTTTTCGGATTTTCCGGATTAATTTAAGGGGAGGAGACGGAGAATGATAGTACAGGGAATGTTAGCGGCAGCTGTGGTAGTAGGTCTGGTCGGATTGCTGATCGGCGTATTGCTTGGAGTTGCCAGTGAAAAGTTTAAAGTAGAAGTAGATGAAAAAGAAATTCTTGTCCGCAACGAACTGCCAGGCAACAACTGCGGCGGATGCGGATATCCCGGATGTGACGGCCTTGCAAAAGCCATCGCAGCGGGGGAAGCAGAAGTAGGAGCCTGTCCGGTAGGAGGCGCACCGGTAGCGGAAAAAATTGCCGCTATCATGGGTGTTGAAAGCGGAAGCTCAGAAAAGAAAGTGGCCTTCGTAAAGTGTAAGGGTACTTGTGACAAGACAAGATTACAGTACAATTACTTTGGCATTGATGACTGCCAGAAGGTTTCCGTAGTACCGGGAGCCGGCGAAAAAGCCTGTGCTTACGGATGTATGGGCTATGGTTCCTGTGTGAAGGCCTGTGCCTTTGACGCCATCCATGTAATCGACGGTGTAGCAGTTGTAGACAAGGAAAAATGTGTTGCCTGCGGCAAATGTACCGCAGTCTGCCCGAACCACTTGATCGAGCTTGTACCATATAAGGCTGAACATCTGGTACAGTGCAGCTCTCATGATAAGGGCAAAGAGGTGAAAGCAAAATGTGCTTCCGGATGTATCGGATGTACTCTTTGTACCAAACAGTGTGAATTTGACGCGATCCACATGGACAATAACGTAGCCGTGATCGACTATGAGAAGTGTACCAACTGCGGCAAATGTGCTGAGAAATGTCCGGTTAAAATTATTAAATAGCAGAATAACAGGATGTCGGATACCGAATAGGGTATCTGATATCCTGTTTTTATTTTCTGGAAAAGGTGAATGAGATAAAAACGTCTGGGCAGGAGTGTTATATCAGGATTATCAGAATACATGATAATTTCACGTTGACAGTATGGATTTTGTTGATTATAATTATGGTATACAAATGTATACTAAATAAAAATCTAAAAACTGGAAAACCAAATTCACCATCCGTTTTTTTAACGGGCTGGGTATTTTGAAATGGAGTAAAATATGGAAAAGATTAGTTTATCAGATGGAGAATGGAAGTTAATGAATCTGTTATGGCAGGAACCGCCTAAAACAATCACCCAACTGACAAAAGAGATGGAAGAGGATACCGGCTGGGGAAAGAATGTGATAATCACCATGCTGAAACGTCTGGAAGCCAAAGGCGCTGTGCGCCATGAGGAAGGCGGCCGGGCAAAACAATTTTATCCTGTTGTGGCCCGGGAAGGGGCTGCTCTGGAAGAAACCAAAGGTTTTTTAAATCGGGTTTATCAGGGCAGTTTAAGCCTTATGGTAAACGCTATGGTGAATTCCAGGGAATTATCTCCCGAAGATATTGATGAATTAAAAACTATATTAAAAAAGGCAGAGGAGGAAAGGCATGGCTGAAACATTAATAACTTCTTCCGTGCTCATTCTTGGAATCGGTCTGCTCAGATTTCTGCTGAAAGGGCGGATCAGTCCCAGGGTTCAGTACGGTATGTGGTCAATTGTGGCGCTGCGCCTGAGCTTTCCGCTGCTTTATCCATTTTGGGGCTGGCTGAAGAATCTTCAGAGCCGGTTTAGTGTTATGAATGTGGCAGTGGCTGTCAGGGAGAATCTGTCTGTGAATGCTGATATAGGGCCGGTCATGATTCATTCCGTTTCAGGCCAGGATGTTTTGTATGCGGAAGGGATGAAAGCGGCCGGGAGGGCGGCAGCAATTGACTGGCAGTTCCTGATTCTCATGATCTGGCTGGCCGGCAGTATCCTGCTCTTTCTATGGATGATATGGATGAATATCCATTTTTCCAGACGCATTTATTTTCAGCGGGAGCGTTATACGGGCAGTACATATGGGGTCACCAATCTGCCGGTTTATCAGGCAAAGGATTTAGGCTCGCCCTGTTTTATGGTCTACTTGGGCGACAAGGCAATTTATCTTCCGTCAGGCATGATAAATGAACCGGAAAAGGTGCGTTATGCCCTGATCCATGAGGTATGCCATGCGAAACAGCGGGATTATCTTTGGAGTATCCTGCGCTGTATTCTGCTCTGTGTTTATTGGATCAATCCTTTAGTATGGGCAGCAGCATTTCTGTCGAAGAGGGACTGTGAATTGTCCTGCGATGCAGCAGCGGTGGCCATGCTTGGGGAGGATGAGCGTTTTAACTATGGAAGAGCTCTCATAGAAATGGCCTCGGCCGGGCAGAGGATGCCGGAATTTTTCTGTGTTCCTTCTGAGATGAACAACGGAAAACGTGCTATAAAAGAGAGGGTTGTGATATTGGCAAAGCATCCAAGGATGAATAAAATCACAGGGATTCTCATTTTGTCAGTTCTTTTTGGGCTGGTTTTATGCACTTACACGGGGCAGAATTCCCAGAAGGAGATCTATGACAGGAGCCGGCAGTGGGCGGAATTGTTCTGTGAAAGAGACGGTCAGGCGCTGAAAGAGATGTATAATCCTGAACATTCTGACGATTTCTATCAGATGGAACAGGTACAATCTCAATCATCGGATGAATTTGTCAGCTTTGGATGGTCAAGTCCCTGGCCTATGGATGGCAGATATGAGGTGATTTCAGAAGGAAAAAGTTCGGAGATCACATATTATGCCATGACTAGTGATCCCCACCGATGGGTTTGGAAGGAATGGCTGACCTGGAAGAAGGTTGGAGGAACATGGTATGTAGATCAGGAAATGTTTAAGGAGTATGATAATATTTTATCCGCTGATGAGTTTGAAGAAGCATACAGAGACGGTATTTCTGATACAGCAATGAACTATGGAAATGACAGAACGGGTGAGGTGCTGAATGAACACGCCCAAAAAGACCCGGTTTATCAGAGGCTATTTGTTCCGGAGCAGGCAATGGAATTCCTGCTGAATCTTCATGGGGGACATGGAACCGTTGTAACCGGAGGCGGTGTCACAACCGCTGTATATACATTTTCAGATCAAAGCCAGGCGGCAGTTAATATGGTGCAGCCCTATGGCGCAGACGGCATCTGGATTCCTGAGCAAGTTGTGTCCATACCAGCCGATTTGTTGGAGACAGAGCAGGCAGAAAAGTCTGAAACGCTGCCTCCGGAACCGGAAGAGGGCAGTTTAGGGACTGTCACCTCGTATGATGTGGTATTGATGGCGGGTATTTCTGATGTTGGCCGGCTGAACGCGCTTGTAAGAGGATTCCCGGAACCGGACCGTGTGGAGGGAATGGAGGACAGAACCCTGGACTATATTGCCGTTCAAAGGGTGGCTACAGGAGAGTGGATGGCCATATATGAAACGCCGGAGAATCTCAGACGATACGATATTGAAATCCCAGGTGAAAAAGAGGTCAGGGATTTTTTTGAAAACCATAAAAATATGGAAGATTATCTGACTTACAGCCTGCCCGATGAACTTAAAAATGGAGGGTATCTGGAATCAGCCGGGACCGGCGGAGGCAATCTCTTTATAACATCCGACCAGAAAGGGAAAAGGCGGCTGGAGGAATTGGCTCGTCATGTGGATGAATCTTCTGTTCCGGTTACGTGGACAGCGGCCGGAGCTGCAGAACGATACAACGGCGGAGTGTCCGGAAGAATTGAAAAAGGAAACCTTATGAATGTGGGACTGCCGTGGAATCATTCACTATTTGTCTCAGATCCGGTTTCTATTGCTGACTGTGAAGCGCCTGCTTTAATCATTTTGGCAGAACATGATTTATACACGCCGGCAGCCCTTGATGACGCAGAGAAAGAATATGGCAGAATAGCGGATGAAAACAGAACATCACGCATGTGGTATGTATTTTTTGCCCATGAAAACAGTGATGTGATGTATTCAATCTCATTGAACGCTGATCTGTATGAAAGAGAGGATGTGCTTAGGGTGGCACGCAGCGTTCATTTTAAAGATCATGCGTGGTAAAAAAGAGCTTTGACAGGTCAAGGCTCTTTTTTATGATGGAACCGGTATTCAGAGGCGGTCATCCCCGTCTCTTTTTTCATGTGTTCGGAAAACAATTTATAGGAATTATATCCAACGGCTTCAGAGATGGAATTAGTCGTCATATCAGTTTCTGTCAGCAGTCCGCAGGCTTTTTGGATGCGGAAGTAATGAAGCCAGTCCTGAAATCCCCGTTCTGTTTTTTCCTTAATCAAATGGGACAGATAAGTAGGAGATATGAATAATTCTTCGGCAATACCATCTAAAGTCAGACTTTCCTTATAGTGAAGCTGAATATAGTCCAGCGCTTTTTGGGCCAGGGATTTTCCTGGCCCTTTGGCTGAAAGCTGGGAGAAGTCGCCCAGATATTTAAAAAACAACTGTTTTGCCGTATCCGTATTGAGGGGAATATGGAGGGGAAGAGGCCTTTTAATATTCCTTATGGTGCATGAGATCCGCAACAGGTATGAAATTTCCTCCTGGAATTTACAGTTGGCTGTTTTGTGGGATTCCAGCAGGTCCATGATTTGATCAAATGCCTTGGATGCAGCGTTCCCTTCTTCATTTTTTAATGCCAGGGCAAAGGTGTTTTCCAGTTCCCGCATCTGCTTTTGGGGAAATGCAGGCAGATTTATGGAATCTATGGGATAGATCTCGCCTGGTTTAAACCACATGCTCCGCGATATGAAATCTTCCATTTTACGGAAATAGCGGATAAACAGCAGAGGGGTCCTGCAAAGAGGGGTGATGCATAAAGGCGTTTCGCCTGCGGGAAAGGCAGGGGTATGGCATGTATGCATCAAAGCCGCCGGGATTTTGCCGGCAGGGAGGCTTAATATCACAGCCATTAAATCATTCTGAGGGAGGGGCGAAATG